>JANNCN010000093.1:0-7557 GCA_031386665.1 Rhodoferax sp.
CGATCCCCACAAGGCTGACAAGCCGACCATTTGTAAAAAATATTTTGTTTTCAAACTAAGTTCATTTCACGCGCCAGTTCAGGCCAGTGTGCCACCGGTCCATCGAAAAGCGGGTCGCGTACCGAACAGCACGCCGTATTCTGCAAAGGGCGCATCGGGTAGCGCCAGTCGAAACGATTCGGTGGCCAGCACGTCGCCCCCCTGGGCGACTTCTTCCCCCAGTTTGGACGCCGCATTGACCTCGGCACCCCAAACTTCCTTGCCATCAATCAGCAGCAACTCGCCATGGCCCAAGCCAATGCAGACCTCAATCCGGTCAGCGCCACTGCGCCCCAGGTTCACCGAGTGGGTGGCTTGAACCAAGGCGCAAGCGGCGTCCAGCGCGTCGGTGGCTTGGTCAAAGAGCACCATCAACGAGTCGCCTTCGCGTTTCAGGCAAACGCCCCGGTGGCGGGCGATCAGGGGCAAAAACAGGCTTTCGGATTCATGAATCAGCTGCAAAAAGTGAAGAATTCCGAATTCTTCAACGCGGCGTGAAAACCCAACCAAGTCAGTGAACATGACAGCTTTGGTTTGGCCAAATCGGCTGAATATCTGCGCGTCTACCAGCGACTGGTCTGCATTGGGTTTGCGGCGCGCATCAAGCAGAGCGGCCAATTCTTCGGTGTCAGACATGGGTTTGAGATTGATTTGCCGCAGGGCTGGTAGTGAATGGAGTTCAGGCAAGCTAACTCCCATCATGACATGGATAGACGTTTGCTATAATATACATAGCAAACAATTGATATTATTCGAGAGCTAGAGGCCTATTTTATCAATATTTTTACCGTTTTCGTCGGTTTTGATAGAAGTCATATCACCGGTGATATGACTTTTGATTTTTCGCCTCAGAAGCAATGCTTCAAGTCGTCCAAGTCAAACTGCCCAAATTCGAGCCCTGCGGCATCCCTTTAAATCAAACTGCGCATGGCTCGCGCAGTTTCTTGCAGCACAGCCAGCACCCGTTTGATGGCGGACTTTGATGACTCTTGCCCCATGGGCATGGTGACGTTCAGTGCGCCCATCAGGTCACCCCGGTGGTCGATCAAGGGCACCGCAATGCCGCGCATGCCCAGTTCCAACTGCTGCTCTGACAGGGCCCAACCCTGGGCGCGAATGCGGGCCAATTCAAGCGTCAAGCGGTCTTTGCTGGCAATGGTGTGGCTGGTGAATGACTTCAGTTCGTGAGCGGCCAGCCAGTTGGCCACCCAGGCGGGGTCGCGCAGGGCCAACAGCAGCATGCCCGAGGCGGTGACCTGCGCGGGGGCTCGCGCACCCAGCACATAGCCCGTGTTCATGGTGCGGTTGGGGCCGTTGCGGGCGATGTAAACGATGTCGTAGCCGTCCAGCACGCTGACGTAAGCGGTTTCAAAAGTGCCCGCCGTGATGCGTTGCAAAAACGGCTGCACGATGCGCGGCAACCGCGCTGAATCCAGGTACGACTGGCCCAGCCGCAACACGCGCGGGGTCAGCCAGAAGAGTTTGCCGTCGGTGGCCACATAGCCCAAATGTGCCAGCGTCAGCAAGTAGCGGCGCGCGGCCGTGCGCGTCATGTTGCTGCGCTCACCCGCCTGGGCAGCCGTCATGCGCGGGTGGGCATCGTCAAAAATTTCGATGATGGCCAGGCCTTTTTCCAGCCCGGCAATCCAGTCGCGTTTGTCCAATACTGGTGCTTGGGTCATGGTGTGAATTTTGGCGTGGTGACGTCAACTACCGGATGTGGAAAACCCTTGAAATGATCGATCATCGCGTATTTATGATCGTTTATCGCACATTTGTCAGGAATTCAGCTTTTCTTTTGAGAGGCAGACCGATACAGTCACGCGTGAGCCAATCTTGCGAGCCGATTCTGTGAATCGATCAGCGATGCCAAGCGATAGCCATTTTTTTTCAACGACCTGAGGAGACATTCAAATGCAAAAACGCTTCACCCTTCAATTGATTGCCGCTGGAATTTTTCTGGCCAGTTCCACGGCCAGCCTGGGTCAAGACACCATCAAGATCGCCAACATTGTTGAAATGTCAGGCGGCGGTGCCACGGCGGGAACCAACTTTAAAAACGGCGTGGAGCTGGCTGTTAAGGAGATCAATGCGTCCGGCGGCATTTTGGGAAAGAAAATTCAGACCTCGACGTTTGACACCCAAAGCAATCCCGGCGTGGCCAAGGGCTTGACTCAAAAAGCGGTTGACGACAACGTTTTCGCGATTTTTGGCCCCGTGTTCTCTGGCTCGATCATGGTCAGCATGGCAGAAAGCCGCAAGGCCGAGATTCCCAATTTCACGGGTGGCGAGGCGGCCAGCATCACAACGCAAGGCAACCCCTATATCTTTCGCACCAGCTTCACTCAGGCCACCGCAATGCCCAAAGTGGCGCGCTACATCAGCGACACGGCCAAGCTCAAAACACTGGCCATCATCTTTGTGAACAACGACTTCGGCAAGGGCGGGCTGGACATGATCAAAAAGGCGTTGGACAAGTCCAGCACCAAGGTTGTGGCGGAAATTTCAAGCGACTCGGGTCAGGTTGACTTTTCTGCCGCCGTGTTAAAGGCCAAGCAAAGCAATGCTGACGGCGTGTTTGTCTACAGCAATGAAGAAGAGTCCGCCCGCATTTTGCGCGAGCTGCGCAAGCAAGGTTGGAACAAACCCGTGATTGGCGAGACCACGTTAACTGGCCAAAAAGTGATTGAGCTGGCGGGCGAAGCGGCCAACGGCGCGGTGGCGCATGTGGGCCTCACCGTTGACGCGCCGCTGCCTGCGGTTCGCGCCTTTCGCGCCAAGTTTGAGCGCGACTACAAATACATCTCGGACCACAACGGCATGAAGGGTTATTCGGGCGTCTATGTCCTCAAAGCGGCTATTGAAAAAGTGGGCAAGCTTGATCGCAAAGCCGTCGCTGCTGCAATGCACACCTTGAAAGTCTCCACAGCCAAAGAACCCGGCGTCTTGATGGACGTGAGTTTCGACGCGAACGGTGACCTGGATCGCGACAGTTTCTTGGTGGAAGTGAAAAACGGCAAGCAAGAGGTGGTGGCCACCCTGCCACCGCTCAACGCCGCTGCCAAGAAGTAACTGGCCGCTATCAGCGCAGGCTTAGGCGACATGGTCTAGGCGACACGGCTCTGACAAGTTCAACCACGGGGCATCATGACTGATTTTCTGCAACTGCTTTTCAGTGGCTTGGCCACGGGAGCCATCTACGGTCTGGCCGCCCTGGGCTTCACGCTTTTGTGGCAGGCCAGCGGCACGATCAACTTCGCGCAGGGTGAATTTGTCATGCTGCCAGCCTTCATGATGCTGGGGTTTCTGTCGTTTGGCGCGCCGCTAGCCCTTAGTTTTGTGTTGTCGGTGGTGTTGGCTGTGGTGGTGCTGGGCTGGGTTTTCAAGCGCGGCATTGTGGACCCGCTGTTCAAGTACGGAATGATGCCCATCGTGGTGGCCACCATTGGCCTGTCTATCGTTATGCGCAATGGCGTGCGCGCGGGTTACAGCGCAGAGGCGCACCCGTTTCCCAGCCTGTTTGCCGACAAGCTGTACAACATTGCAGGTGTAACCATCACGCTGCAAGACATTGGCACCTTTGTGGTGGCCTTGGGCTTAGTGCTGGCCACCCAGGCCTTCATGACCAAAACGGTCACGGGCCGTGCCATGCAGGCGGTGGCACAAAACACCGAAAGCGCCTCGGTTTTGGGCATCAACGTGCCGCGCATGATCTTTTACGCCTTCGCTATCAATGCGGTGCTGGCGGTGGCCGCTGCCTTGCTGGTCACACCCACTTACCTGGCCAAGTTTGACATGGGCGATTCACTGGGCAACAAGGCGTTTTTTGCGGCCATCATTGGTGGTTTCAACAACTCACGCGGCGCTCTGTTGGGCGGTTTGATTGTGGGTGTGTGCGAAAACCTGGCCGCTGCCTACATTTCGCCAGCCTACAAAGACGCCGTGGCCTTGGTGATCTTCATGGTGGTGATTTTGTTCAAACCGCAAGGTCTGCTGGGCAAAAAGGAAGAGCGCAAGGTTTGAAATGAATAAGTCAAACGTCTTGATTGGCATTGCGGTGGCGTTGATCATGCTGGTTGCGCCCCAGTTTTTGAAAAACTACGGCATTTACTTGTTCACCTATTGGCTGATTTTCATCATCGCCACCATGGGGCTGAACTTGACTGTGGGCTATGCAGGTCAAAAGTCTTTGGGCCATGCGGCCTTTTTGGGCATTGGGGCCTACACCGTGGCAATTCTCATGAAGATGGGTTTCAGCTTCTGGTTTGGCTTGCCGGTGGCAGCGATTTTGTGTTTTGTCATTGGCATTATTTTGGGCTTTCCGGCGCTGCGGGTGCAAACCATTTACCTGGCGTTTGCCACTTTGGGCTTCAACACGGCGGTGTGGCTGGTTATGCGCAACGAAGAAGGGCTGACTGGCGGCACTTTTGGCATCAATAACATTGCGCGGCCGGAAATTTTTGGCCTGTCGCTGGACAAAAATTTGCCTTATTACTATTTCACACTGGCGGTGGCTGTGGTCATGGCGTTGCTGCTGCTGGGTTTGTTGCGCAGCCCGTGGGGCAAGGCGTTCACTGCCCTGCGCGACAACCCCATTCGGGCCGAAAGTCTGGGGGTTGACACCCGCAGCTACACCCTGTTGAGTTTTGCCATTGGTGCGGCCTACGCTGGGGTGGCAGGGGCGCTGCTGGCCTGCCAGGTGCAGTTCATTGAGCCTTCCCAGTTCACTGTGGGCGTGTCCATCATGCTGTACTTGATGGTGGTGGTCGGCGGGCCGGGTTATTTTTGGGGGCCGGTGTTGGGCGCACTGGTGGGCGTGATCATGCCCGAGTGGATTCGCGATGTCCCCAAAATGTCGGATTGGTACCTGCCCTTGTTTGGCGCAGCGGTGGTATTGATGATGGTGTGGCTGCCCGATGGTTTGCTAAGCCTGCCTGACCGCCTGAAAGCCAAGCGCCAGGCGCGCGAGGCCAACGCGGCGCGGGCGGCGGCTGGCGCTCTTGCCAGCGCACGGGTCGGCGCTGGCCTAGGAGTCAAGTCATGAGCCAGCCAGTGCTTAAGGTCAGCAACCTCAAAAAGGCTTACGGCGCGATCCAGGCGGTCGGTGGCGTGTCATTTGAAGTCTACCCAGGAGAAATATTTGGGGTGATTGGCCCCAACGGGTCAGGTAAAACCACCATGTTCAACAGCGTTTTGGGGCAAATCAAACCCGACGCTGGCAGCATTGCGCTGAACGGCAAAGACGTGACCCACGCAGGCCCTCTGGAATTGAACCGCCTGGGCGTTGGGCGTACTTTTCAAACCCTGCAAGTGTTTGGCAAGATGACCGTGCGCGACAACCTGATCGTCGCGGCACAAGAGCATTCAGGCTCCATGTTCAGTCGCATTTTTGCGCCCAGTGACTCGGGCCTGGGCGACAAAGCTGATGCCCTGATCAAACAGTTTCGAATTGGGCACGTGGCCCACCTGAAGGCGGGCACCTTGAGCTACGGCCAGCAAAAACTCGTGGACATTGCCATGGCCTTCATGAGCGCACCTGACCTGGTGCTGCTGGACGAGCCGTGCGCAGGCGTCAACCCGAGTTTGGTGGGCGGTATTTCAACGCTGCTCAAAGAGCTGAACCAAAACCCCCAGCACTTGAACAAGGGCAAAAAAACATCCTTTGTGGTGATCGAGCACAACATGGATTTTGTGATGGACCTGTGCCACCGCATCATGGTCATGGTGGAGGGCCAGGTGATGGCGATTGGCACACCGGCTGAAATTCGCGGCAACAAGCAAGTGCTTGACGCCTACCTCGGAAGCTGACCATGACAAATTACGCCGACGCAAATGTTGGTGCAGATACCTGCATCGAATTCAATGACGTGGTGGCGGGGTACAAGGATTTCATGATCCTGAACAACCTGTCCTTCAAAGCCAAACGCGGCACCATCACCTTGCTGCTGGGGCCCAATGGGGCGGGCAAGTCCACAGTGCTTAAAACCTTGTTTGGCTTGCTCCAGCCGCGCCAGGGGCAAATCACGCTGGACGGCGAAGTAGTCAACGGGGCCAGCCAAAAGGAACTGCTGGCCAAGGGCATTGCGTTTGTGCCGCAAGGGCGCAATTTGTTTGGGCAACTGACGGTCTATCAAAATCTGGAATTGGGCGGCATCACCCTGGGCATGAAGACCACGCATGAGCGCATTCCTGAAGTGCTGGAATTTTTCCCCCGAGTCAAAGAGCGCATGAATTCCATGGCCTCGGCTTTGTCGGGTGGTGAGCAAAAGCAACTTGAAATTGGCCGCGCCTTGCTGCTGCGCCCCAAGGTGCTGCTGATTGATGAGCCGTCCATCGGCCTGAGCCCCATCGTGGTGCAGGACGTGTTCAAGCTGTTGCGCAAACTGGCCAACCAGGGCACCACAGTGCTGATGGTGGAGCAAAACGTCAGAAGTGCCTTGAAGGTGTCGGACGAAGCCATTGCGCTGGAGTCGGGCCGCCTGGTGCTGCAAAAGCCTGCCAATGAGTTGCTGGCCGACCCTCATATTGAGCGGCTTTTTTTGGGCGGTGCCCATGCGGTTTCGGAACCTGCTACCGTCTAAATCTGTTTGCCTTACTTTAATTTGCTGAGGATGCCCGCCATGAACGCCAACAGTTTGCCCAACACATTGACCAAGCCCAGCGGCGCCGACCGCGAAGAAATTCTGGAAGGCCCCAACCCCTTGGGATTGGAAGGCGTCGAGTTCATTGAATTCGCCACGTCCAAACCCCAAGCATTGGGCCAGGTGCTTGAGACCATGGGGTTCAAGCCCGTCGCGCGGCATCGCTCGCGCGAGGTGCTACTGTACCGCCAGGGCGATATCAACATCATCGTGAACGCCCACAGCAATGGCACCACGCTGTCTGAAAAGCCATCCATCACGGCCATTGCGCTGCGGGTGCGAGATGCCGCCGCCGCCTACCGCCGCGCCTTGGAGCGAGGTGCTTGGGCGGTGCCCGCGCGTGTCGAGGTGATGGAGTTGCACATTCCGGCCGTGCACGGCGTGGGCACAAGTCGCATTTACTTCATTGACAGGCACCGCGAGTTTTCAATTTACGACGTTGATTTCACGCCCATCCCCACGGTGGACCAGCGCCCAGCGGCCATCGCGGGCTTGCACTTTTTTGGCATCGTTCAGTACATTGGCAATGACCGCACAGACGACTGGACCGAGTTTTATTCGGCCTTGTTCGGGTTCACCGCCTTGCCTGCCGAAGAACGCTTTGGCATTTTGCCCAAGGGCCGCATTTTGCGCAGCCCTTGCACCAGTTTCTATTTGCAGTTGATCGAGCCCGAGCCAGGTGTGCTGGACGTGGAAGACGACGAATGCCTGCAACGCATGGGCTTGGGCACGCCGGATGTGCCGGCCACAGTGGCCCAACTGCGCCTGCGCGGGGTGGAGTTTGTGGCGTCTAAAGGCGCATCGCTCGACATTCGGGGCGCTTTGACCCGCACCGTGATGGGTGGCGTGATGTTCGAGTTGGTTCACGATGAGCGCA
>JANNCN010000102.1:0-22718 GCA_031386665.1 Rhodoferax sp.
TGGAAAGCCAGCTTCCTGGCCCGCAAGCTGGACATTCAAGCTTTGGGTTTTGACGATCGATTCATGCGCATTTGGGAGTTCTACCTGTGCTATTGCGAAGCTGCATTTGATGCGGGTGACATCAACCTGATGCAATACACCCTGGCCAAGCCCGCCACAGGACAGGTATGAGACTTCCCAACAGTTTTGGAAGGGCTCCGACAAATGCCTGGGCTGGGGGGGTGCTGGTTGCCATGCTGATGTTGACGCAAAGCACACCAGTGCTGGCGACAGCAGCTGCCATCGCGCCACAAGATGTCCAGGTCAATGTTCAGGGCGCAAAGTTGTCGGGTCGGGCCAAGCTGACTGTGTGGGGTTTCCAGATCTACAACGCGGCTCTCTGGGTGGCCCCAGGTTTCAAAGCCGATGACTTTGGCAAACATGCATTTGCGCTGGACTTGGAGTACCTCAGAGAGTTCAGTGCCGACGAAATTGCCGACCGCTCATTGAGTGAAATACGTCGATTGTCACCTTTGACTGAGGCCCAAGAGCAGCAATGGTCACGTCAGATGCGTGCCATCTTTCCACCGGTTCGTTCAGGCGACCGATTAACGGGTGTCCACGTGCCAGGTGTCGGGGCTAAATTCCTTTTCAACGGCAAGAACAAAGGGGAAATTCGTGATGCCGAATTCGCTAATTTGTTTTTTGGCATCTGGTTGTCAGGGGCCAGCTCTGAGCCCAAAATGCGCCGCGAGCTATTGGCAGGGCTCACCGCCAACTAATCGCACGGTTCAGCTGGCCAGATGCAGCATCGTAAGACCCATCACCCCGTGACGACCCTCCCCCAAATCAACAGCTCTCAATCTGACGCTTTGAGCGTGCGAGAAGGCATGCTTTATGGGTTTTTGGGTTTCCCTTTGGCATTTTGTGCATTGCCACTGTATGTCCTGCTGCCCAACCTGTACGCGCGGGATTTCCAGGTTCCTCTTGCCACTTTGGGTGCGCTGCTGTTGGGCTCGCGTTTGTTTGACGCTTTGATTGATCCGATTTTGGGACGCTGGTGTGATCGACTGTTTGCCAAATCAATACGCTCGCTTTTGGGATTTGCTGCAGGCGCTGCGGTGTTGCTGGGTGCGGGGTTTTCCTTGCTGTTTTTTCCACCGAGCCGCGACCCCAAATTGCTGCTGCTGGTCACTGGCGTTCTGCTGGTCATCACTTACTCAGCCTACAGTGCAGTGGCCGTCGCACACCAATCCTGGGGAGCCATGTTGGGTGGCAGCGAAACCTTTCGCAGTCGCATTGTGGCCTGGCGCGAAGGTCTCGGCTTGGCTGGGGTGGTTTTGGCCTCGATCACACCCTCTGTCTTTGGTCTGCCAGTCTTGGTGGCGGTTTTTTTGGTCAGTCTGGCGGTGGGTTGGCTGGCCTGGACGCGGGCTTTGAAACCTCAAACTGCTAGCGCTCAGTTGGCTACTGTAGCCCCCATTGGGCAGCCGGATCTTTGGCACCCCTGGAGAAACGCGGCTTTCAGGCGATTGCTTGGGGTGTTTATGCTGAACGGCATCGCCAGTGCAGTGCCGGCCACCCTAATTTTGTTTTTTGTGCAAGACCGGCTGCAAGCACCCGAAGCAATGCAACCTCTCTTTTTGGGCAGCTTTTTCCTTTGTGGCGCTCTTTCAATGCCGCTTTGGCTGCGCGCAGTCAAAACTATTGGCCTGGCTCGCAGTTGGCTTTTGGGCATGGCGATTTCCATTGCGGTTTTTCTTTGGGCGACCCAACTCGGTGTGGGCGACACAACGGCGTTTGTCGTGGTCTGCGCACTGTCTGGTCTGGCCTTGGGCAGTGACCTGGCTTTGCCAGGGGCCTTGCTCGCCGGCGTGATTGCAGACGGGGGCGACCGGGGTCGGGCTGAAGGCGCTTACTTTGGCTGGTGGAACTTTGCCACCAAACTCAATCTGGCTCTCGCGGCGGGCGTGGCGCTGCCGATGTTGGCTGTCTTTGGCTACACCCCAGGCGTTCGCGACCCTGAAGGGCTGCGAGCACTCACTATTGCCTACTGTCTGCTGCCGTGTGCTTTGAAGGCCTTGGCCGCCATTGCCTTGCAGATTTTCATCATTCGTCACACCTATCCCAGAAAGATTCCATGACACATCCCAAGCGTTCTATTGCCAAAACCTGGCTTGCAATCGCAGCAGCGACAGCAGTGACATTGGCCTTGGTCGGTTGCGGATCGCAGCAAATCAATGACTACGCCCAAGAGAAACCCGTTCTGGAATTGCGCGACTACTTCAATGGCACCCTCGATGCCTATGGTGTTTTCACCGACCGATCGGGCAAGGTGGTCAAACGCTTCACCGTGGTAATGAAAGGCAGTTGGGTTGGCGATGAAGGCGTTTTGGACGAGGACTTCAGCTATTCAGATGGCACGAAACAAAAACGCATTTGGCGACTCAAGCGGCTGGCCAACGGCAGCTACAGCGGCCAGGCGGACGACGTCGTGGGCCTAGCCGACGGCAAGCAAAGCGGCAACGCCTTCAATTGGACCTACACCATGGCGCTGCCGGTGGATGGCAAAGTCTATGAAGTTCAATTTGACGACTGGATGTACTTGATGAACGACAAAGTCATGCTGAATAAGGCCACCATGAGCAAATTTGGCTGGCGCTTGGGCGAGGTCACTCTGTCTTTCACCAAACGCTAAAGCGAAGCTTGCCATGCCCTTGAATCTTCCCATGACTGACTGGAGTGGCCGCCTTGTCTGGTTGGTCGGCGCGTCAACCGGTATTGGCCGAGCCACGGCGCACGCGCTTCACGCCAAAGGGGCCAAGGTGGTGGTGTCCGCGCGCAATGCGGAGGCCTTGAATTTGTTTGCAGCCCAGCACCCTGGCGCATGGGCGCTGCCCTTCGACGCCACCGACCCTGACGCTGTGCAAGCCGCCGCGAATCAGGTCTCTACTTTGGGCGCATTGGCTTGCGTCGTTTACTGCGCTGGCCACTACCGGGAAATGAGTGCCACCGAATTCGACTTGCCCGACATGCTCAGGCACAACAAGGTCAATTACGAGGGCGCTTTGTATTTGCTCAATGCGGTACTTCCCCAGTTTCTGGCTCGTGCCAAGGCAGGAAAAGAGAGTCAGTCTTCAGGGCATATCAGCCTGATCAGCAGTGTTGCTGGCTACCGTGGGCTTCCAAAAAGCTTGGCTTACGGCCCCACCAAAGCTGCGTTGATCAATTTGGCTGAAACGCTTTACCTTGATTTGCATGACCGGGGTATTGGCGTGTCACTCATCAACCCAGGTTTTGTAGACACGCCCCTGACTGCACAAAACAAATTCACCATGCCAGCGCTCATTACTACTGAGCAGGCAGCTTTGGAAATTCTGAAAGGTTGGGCAAAAGGTCAATTTGAGATTCACTTCCCCAAGCGCTTCACCTGGGTCATGAAGCTTTTGCAAATCCTGCCGTACCGGGTGTCTTTTGCCGCGACGAAAAGGCTCACCCAGCCTTGATCAAGATTTTTTTTTGAGCTGCTGGGTATCCAGCGCCAATTGGGTGATGCGTGCCCAGTCGCCACGCTCCAAAGCATCCGCCGGAACCAGCCATGACCCACCCACGCACAGCACATTTGGCAAAGCCAAAAGCTCTGGCGCATTTTGAAGCGTCACGCCTCCTGTGGGACAAAACGAGACGTCGCCGAACGGACCGCTCCAAGCTTTGAGCATGGCCGTGCCTCCGGCTTGCATGGCCGGGAAAAACTTCAACTCGGTCAAGCCATCCTCTTGAGCCATCATGATTTCACTGCCCGTCGCCACACCGGGTAACAGTGGCAAACCCAAGTCTCGGCAAGCCTTGCCGACCGCAAGGGTGTAGCCAGGGCTCACAGCAAAGCGAGCACCCGCCATAGCCGCAGCCTGCGCATCTGCCGCACTTCGCACAGTCCCAGCACCCACGATGGCATCTGGCACGTCTCGGGCAATGGCTTCCATGCAAGCCAGAGCCTGCGGTGTTCTCAGGGTGACCTCAAGCATTCGAATGCCGCCTGCTAGCAGGGCCCTTGCCATAGGCACGGCATGGCGCAAATCATGCAACACAATGACTGGAATGACAGGTGCGTCCTGCATGACCAGGCGAGCCGTCAACGAGGCCGACCCAAAATTTTCGTTCAAAGCCATGCCCCTGCTCCTTGTTCTGCGGTCAAAGCATGGCGACGCATCCCTGAAAATAACTCTCGCCCCATGCCTAGGCTGTTGGCCTCTATCAAATCCAAAGGCATCTGCGCGACTGCGCGACTCGCCCATACTGCCTCGGCGACCAAAACCTGCAAAGTGCCGTTCACAGCATCCAGGCGAATGACGTCCCCGTCCTGCACCTTGGCCAACGGGCCACCCGCCTTGGCTTCGGGCGACACGTGGATTGCGGCTGGCACCTTGCCAGAGGCCCCGCTCATTCGCCCATCTGTGACCAAAGCCACCTTGTAGCCTTTGCCCTGCAAAACAGCCAGCGGTGGCGTGAGCTTGTGCAGTTCAGGCATACCATTCGCTTGCGGGCCTTGCCAGCGCACCACGCAGACCACGTCTTTGTCCAACTCACCTAATTTGAAGGCCAGGTGCAAGGCATCTTGCGAGTCAAACACCCGGGCAGGTGCCTCGATGACATGTCGATCATCAGGAACGGCAGACACTTTGATCACGCTGCGGCCGAGATTGCCTTGCAAAAGGGCCAAACCACCCGTCGGGCTGAACGGGTTAGAGGCGGGCCGCACAACAGTTTCATCTTTGGAGGGGCCAGCCGACACCCACTCGAGACTTTGTCCGTGAGCCCGTGGCACGTGGGTAAATTCCTGCAACCCGCCAGGGCGAACGGTCAACACATCGGCATGCATCAAGCCAGCGTCCAGCAATTCTCGAATGACAAACCCAGGGCCACCTGCAGCCTGAAACTGATTGACATCGGCGCTGCCATTGGGGTAGACATGAGTCAGCGTCGGCACGGCCTTGGACAAAGCCGCGAAGTCGTCCCAATCGATCGCGATGCCCGCCGCGCTCGCAACTGCGACCCAATGGATCAAATGGTTGGTGGAGCCCCCCGTCGCGAGCAAAACCACCATGGCGTTGACAATGCAGCGCTCATCAACAAGCCGGCCAATCGCGGCGCAATTTGTAGCCAAAACGGTTCGAACGGCCTCCTTTGTCAGTTCCTCGCGCAGGGCCTCCCCAGGGTTGACAAACGCCGTACCGGGTACGTGCAAACCCATGGCTTCAAGTAACATTTGGTTGCTGTTGGCAGTGCCGTAAAAAGTGCAGGTGCCCATTCCATGGTAGGCCTTGGACTCGGCTTGCAGCAGCTCGGCACGGCCCACCAAGCCTTGGGCCGCCTGTTCTCGCACCTTGGCCTTGGCGCTGTTCGACAAGCCGGAGGTCATGGGCCCGGCTGGAACAAACACCGTTGGCAAGTGGCCAAAATGCAACGCACCTATCAGCAAGCCAGGCACAATTTTGTCGCAAACGCCCAGCATCAAGGCGGCGTCGTACATGTCGTGACTGAGGGACACCGCCGTCGCCATTGCAATCACGTCTCGACTGAACAGGCTAAGTTCCATTCCCGAAGTACCCTGGGTCACGCCATCGCACATGGCCGGCACACCACCCGCCACTTGCGCTGTTGCCCCAAGCTTGCGCGCCTCGGCTTTGATAATGTCGGGGTAGTTCTGCAAAGGCGCGTGAGCCGACAGCATGTCGTTGTATGCCGTGACAATACCAATGTTGGACGCACGCTGCGACACGATTTTGAGTTTGTCGTTGGCAGGCAAAGCTGCGACAGCATGCGCAACATTGGCACAGCCCATGCGCTCTGCCCCCGGTTTGCGCGCAGCCATTGCGTCAACTTGGGCCAGATAGGCAGATCGAGTCGCTTGGCTGCGAAGGCGAATTCTCTGGGTGATTTGGTCAATGGTGGTGTGTAATTTCATAAACCTTGGTAACTTAGTTACATCGCAGATAGTACTCTGAAGTTGGAGAATTTCTGTGCGCTAAATTACAGACTGGTTACCAACTGATTCGTCCCCAAAAGACGCTTCCCTGACCCATCAGGAACCGAGTTAGAACCAGCCATCCCATTGGGGCATTTCCAAAGTCTGCACTTGCTTGTACAGTCTGCCAATGAATTGCTTCCCTCAGCCTGTGCGTGACCCGGCTCCATTCCTGCATCGCACCCGCCAGGAATGGGGCGGCAATTCGGACCTATGGATATTTGCCTATGCGTCGCTGATCTGGCGGCCTGATTTTCAAGTTGAAGAACATCGGGTTGCTAAAGTTCATGGCTGGCACAGGGCCTTGAAGATGTGGAGCCGTGTGAACCGGGGCACTCCGCAGTGTCCTGGTTTGGTGTTTGGGCTGTTGTCTGGCGGCAGTTGCCATGGCAAGGTGCTTCGAGTTGCCCAGCAGAACGCCCCAGAAGTCCTGGAGGCGCTGTGGTTACGGGAAATGGTGACAGGCGTTTACGACCCCAAATTTTTACATTGCCAAACCCAACAAGGGCCAGTCAATGCGTTGGCCTTCACGCTTTCGCGTAAAAGCCCCAATTTCACGGGTAGCTTGACCATGGCGCAGTACCGAGCAATTTTTTCGCAAGCAAGTGGCCGCTACGGCAGCACGGTTGACTATGCCCGCCAAACCTTGGATGGCCTGCGTGACAATGGCATTGAAGACCGGGCACTTCTGATGCTTTTGCAAAATGCTTGTGGTGAATTGAAACCCTGAATTTTGATGTCGCAGGTGGTCGAGCAGGGTGTGCGACACCCCGTTCCGCTGGAGCCACCTTGCTCACCTCGTCCACCCCAGGCGCCTAAGGATCACTTCGAGCTTCAAGCAGCGCCTGCGCCCGCGCCAAGTCTTCAACCGTGTCAATGTCGGTCACGATACCAGCGTCATCAACCTGCACCTCCAAGGCTCCAAATTGTTTGACGACCGACGCAGCACCACGATCCCCTTGCAGTTCCAAGAGAAAAGGCAAACAAACCGCTGAAAATCCAACAGGATGGCCTCTTTGGCCGCGCCATACAGGAACAACAACATTGTGGTGTTCCAAAAGGTGCGCCAATGTACAAAGGGTGGCGGGCTGCACCAAGGGAAGATCGCCCAACACCACCAACCAACCCGACGCGTCCTGAGTTGCCCGAACCGCGGCAGAGATGGAGTCCCCCATTCCAGCATGGCCCGCGTCTTCCAGGTGCCAACGCAAACCACTGGCCCGTACAGCGTCCAGTGTGTGTTGCAAAACTGGCTTACCGCCCAGAAGCGCCTGCAGCTTGTGCGAAGTCCCGCCAGAATGCAAAAAGCGCTCGCCTCGCCCAGAGGCGAGAACGACCGCTGCAATGGAACCGTGGTTCAATAGCGACGTAGTTCGGTCAAGCCGTCTTGATCGAGTCAGCGGTGAACGGCAACTTGCGAAGGCGTTTGCCGGTCAAGGTTGCCAACGCGTTGGCAATGGCCGGTGCCACCAAGGCCACCGCGGGCTCGCCAATACCACCTGGCTTTTCCGTGCTATTCACCAAGATAATTTCAATGGCTGGCGAATCACTCATGCGCGGCAGCAAAAACTGGTGAAAGTTGGTTTGCTGGACACGGCCTTTGTCAACCGTGATCTCCTGCATAAGTGCAGCACCCATGCCAAAGTTAAGACTCGACTGGATTTGGGCTTCAACCGTATCGGGGTTGACCATTCGGCCCAAGTCTGCCGCGACGACAAACTTATGAACCTTCACGGCGCCATTTTCCAAACTGATTTCGGTCACCAAGGCCATTGAGGTGTCGTAGCCTTCCATGACCGACACGCCGCGCGCGCGCCCAGCAGGCACCGGTGTACCCCAACCCGCCTTGTCGGCAGCCAATTTAAGCACGTTGGCCTGGCGCGGGTGTTTGCCCAAAAGGCTCATGCGGTAGGCCAAAGGATCCGTGCCTGCTGCTCTGGCCAACTCGTCAATGAAGCTTTCGTTGGCAAAAACGTTGGGCGCATGGCTGACCGAACGCCAGTAGCCCACACGCAAACCCGCATCGTGCTTGACGACATCGTGCTTGGTGGCGGCAATGCCATAACCCGCGACAGCGGCTTCTGTCATCAACGGATCTTGCACGGGCGCTGGCAGGCCAAAAACTCGGCCGGTGATGGACTGCCCCGTGTGCCGGAACGTCATCGCTGTAGGCTTGCCATCTGCACCCAGCGCTGCCGCCATGGTGTGAATCGCAGCCGGACGGTAAAAGTCATGGGTCATGTCGTCTTCACGCGACCACACCAGCTTGACCGGCTTGCCCACCGCTTTGGAGATTTGGGCCGCCTGCAGGATGAAGTCAATGTCAATGCGTCGACCAAAACCGCCACCCAAAAAGGTGGTCTGAAGGCTCACGTCTTCGGGCTTCAGGTCAAGTGCCTTGGCAATCGCGCTTTGCGCCGCATCTTGCCATTGGGTTGGGCCTACCAAGGCGACCTTGCCGTCTTTGTAGTTGGCAGTGAAGTTCATTGGCTCCAATGGCGAATGCGACAACAGGTGGCTGGCGTATTCAGCCCGAACCACTTTGTCTGAAGCTGCAATCACGGCATCAGCGTCACCGACCGCCTGCAAAGGCAAAGCAGTACCGGTTTTGGCTGCTGTGCGGGTGCCTTCAAGCATCGCCTTGTCATTCAGCGTCGCGCCCGCACCTTCGTCCCACGTCACGGTCAGTGCCTTGCGCGCCATATTGGCACGCCACCAGGTGGTGGCAACCACGGCCACGCCATCCGGAATTTCAACCACCGCCACCACGCCGGGCATGGCCTTGGCGCGCGCGGAATCGACCGACTTGACCTTGCCACCAATCACAGGGCACTGCTCTAGCGCGGCGTACACCATGCCTGGCATTTTCACGTCGATACCGAACTCTGCCGTGCCATTGACTTTGGCCGGTGTGTCCAGGCGCCTTGTTGGCTTGCCGACGATGGTGAAGTCTTTAGGGTCTTTGATTGACACTTTTTCTGGCACTGGCAACTGCGATGCAGCGGCCGCCAACTGGCCATAGGTGGCCTTTTTGCCATTGGGGCCAAGCACCATCCCGTTGACAGCTTTAAGCTCGCTGCGATCCACATTCCACTTGTTGGCGGCAGCAGAAATCAGCATCTCACGAACTTGGGCACCACCGACGCGCAGCTTTTCCCAGCCGTCACGAACAGACGTTGAACCGCCAGTCAATTGAGGGCCACCCAGCAAGGGGTTGCCGTACAGCTTGGCATTGGGGGGCGCGATCGCTACTTTGACCTTCTTGAAGTCAACATTCAACTCTTCAGCGATCAGCATGGGCATCGAGGTGTAGACACCTTGGCCCATTTCAGAGCGCGCCGAAATCAGCGTGATGACATTAGTGTCAGAAATATGCACCCACGCGTTGGGGGTGTGCACAGTGCCTGCTGCAACAGCCAGGGTGCCTGGCAAGGCCAGTCCAAGCAACAGACCGCCGCTGCCTACGGCGGAGGTTTTCAGAAAGCCGCGACGCGACGTTTGAACAGAGGATTTGAGTTCGATTGTCATGGTCGTACTCCTTAAGCTTTGCGCATAGTGGATGCCGCATCTTTGATGGCAGCACGGATTCGCGGGTAGGTTCCGCAGCGGCAAATGTTGCCACTCATGGCGGCGTCAATGTCTGCGTCACTTGGGTTTTTGTTGCTGGCCAACAGGGCCGCAGCACTCATGAGCTGACCCGACTGGCAGTAGCCACATTGCGGCACATCGTGTTTGATCCAGGCGACCTGCAAAGGGTGGGTGTTGTTTTTGGACAGGCTTTCAATGGTGGACACTTTTTTGCCTGCCACACTGGACAGCAAAGTCTGGCAAGAGCGCACGGGTTGGCCGTCAACATGCACGGTGCAGGCGCCGCACAAGGCCATGCCGCAACCAAACTTGGTGCCCGTCATGCCTAGCTCGTCCCGGATGACCCACAACAGCGGCGTGTCCGCTTCGGCATTCGCGGCCACAGCCTTGCCGTTGACTTGAAATTTGATACTCATATCGTGGATTCTCCTGTTTGAATTTGGGTGAAATGACCCAGCTTTTGTTTAACTTCGAAAGCGTAGTTCAATGCAGCGGCCTCTGTATTCGGGTAAGCCCTAGGAAAAACTGTTTTTCTCAAAATTGAACAACTCTGTCGTTGAGGGCAAAGCCAGCTTACCCCTCAAAACAAGGTGGCGCGGTTCACCTGCCTATACTTGCCGAATGACCCTACTTGCTGACCTCAGAAAAAATTACGACCATGGCGAATTGGATGAAAACGCGTCCTTTTCCGACCCATTGAAGCAATTTGAAAAATGGCTGAACGATGCCCTACAGGCCAACTTGCCCGAACCCAATGCCATGACCCTGGCAACAGTGGGAAGTGACTTGCGCCCCTCCACTCGCATGGTGCTGATTAAAGGGTCAGATGCGCGCGGCATTGAGTGGTACACCAACTACAACAGCCGCAAAGGGCACGAGCTGGCCGGCAACCCGTATGCTGCTCTGCAATTTCATTGGGTCGAACTGGAGCGGGTGGTGCGAATTGAAGGCGTCGTCACCAAGGTCAGCCCTGAAGAAAGTGATGCCTACTACAACAGCCGCCCCCTGGATTCGCGCATTGGCGCTTGGGCATCACCCCAAAGCGAGGTGATTGCCAACCGCACCGTGCTGGTGACCAATGCGGCCAAATACGCAGCCAAATTTTTGTTGCAGCCGCCGCGTCCACCGCATTGGGGCGGCTACCGTCTCAAGCCAGACAGCTGGCAGTTTTGGCAAGGTCGCAGAAGCCGCCTGCATGACCGCTTGCGCTACACCCAGGACGCGACAGGCGACTGGGTGCGCGAGCGCTTGGCCCCCTGACAGCCCTGCACTGCCAACACTGTCAAATGGGCTCAGCCCATCTCGGCGACCACCCGTCCTATCAGGCTGCCCGCCTTCAATTGGTCCAGAGTTTCTGAAATTCGATCGCCTGTGCGAATTTCAACGGGCAAGGGCTTGATCTTTCCCGCCTGGGCCAAGGCGACCACTTCACGCAGTTCTTGCGGGCTGCCGACGTAGGAGCCCTGAATCAGAATGGCGCGCTGAATGGTCGGCACAATGGACAGCGCCACTTCAGCGCCATACAAGCCGACAACCACGTAGCGCCCCCCTTTGCGCAGCGCCGCGTAAGCCAGGGCAAAGGTGCCTTGCGCGCCCACCAGGTCAACCGCACCGTAAATCATGCCACCCGTGATGGCTTTGAGCTGATCCAACGCGTCGGGGGCACCCGCATTCAAGGTGGCACTTGCGCCGACTTGCATGGCCGCAGCAAATTTATTGGGGTCCAGGTCAGCCACCACAATTCGTTCGTGGCCCAAGGCCCTGAGCATGGCCACCGCCGACAGCCCCAATCCACCTGAACCCAGCACCAGCACCCATTCATCGCGCGGGATAGGCTGCAATTTGGCCACCGCAGAATAAGTGGTGAGGCCAGAGCAGGCCAACGTGGCCGCCCAAGCCGGGTCAATGCCCGAGGCATCCACCAGGTAGCGCGGATGCGGAATGATCAGGTGGTCGGCATAGGCACCGGGGCGCTGCACGCCCAAATACCGAGGTGCCATGCAATGGTTGTCCATGCCCTCATTGCAGCGTGCGCAGGTGCCGCAGCCAGTCCAGGGAAAGACCAGACGGTCTTGACCCAAGGGCACATCCTGGGCGTCTGGCCCGGCTGCAATCACCGTGCCATAGGGCTCGTGCCCCAAGGTCACAGGCAACTTCATGCCCCGGTCTGCCATGTGAAATTTCTTGCCGCCACCCAGGTCAAAGTACCCATCGCGAATGTGAACGTCACTATGGCAAACGCCACAAAATTTGATTTTAAGAAGCACCTCGGTGCCCACTGGCGCAGGTGTTGCCCGCACCGCTTGCTGAAGAGGCTTGCCCCATTCGACGACATCAAAGCTTTGCATCATTGGATCCCACGCATTAGAGATTTCTGAAACCTCAATCAGTGTAGGCCGTATTTCTTCACCCATTGGCCTGCCGTCATAATCGCAAAAAATACGACACAGGACGACCATGACCCAAACGCCAACCCCTACCAAATCGAGTGCAAAACTGCCTTCGAGTCCGCACGCCACGCTGCCAACTGCCGAGCTTTCCCACGCGATTGGCCAGGCCAACCCACCCCTTCGGGACATGACACTGGGCGATTTGCTCGACTGGGCGGCAAGCACCGCTCCCGACCGCGTTGCGCTCATTGGCGTGCCGGTGTACGCGGGCAATCCAGCCCAGCGCCGCCAATGGACTTACGCCGAACTTCGCACGCAGGCTGTGCGCACGGCGCGGGCTTTGGCGCTGCGCTTTCAGCCGGGTGAGCGCGTGGCGGTTTGGGCACCCAACATTCCTGAGTGGGTGATTTTGGAGTTTGGTGCAGCCTACGCGGGCCTGGTATTGGTGACTGTGAACCCCGGCTTCAAAGCAAGCGAAGTTCAGTATGTGCTGCAACAGTCACGCGCCGCAGGCATTTTGGTGATGGACAGCTACCGTGGCAACCCGATGCGTGCCACCATCGAAGCGGTCGCTCCGGCGTGTCCTGCGCTTCGCAGCATCATGGGCTTTGAAGCCTGGGAAACGTTGCTTGCCTCGGGTGATGGTTCGTCCATCGAATTGCCCCAAGTTAAGCCGACCGACGCCATGATGATTCAGTACACCTCGGGCACCACTGGTTTCCCAAAGGGCGCGTATTTGCACCACCGGGGTCTGGTCAACAACGCAGACCACGTTTTGCAGCGCATGGGGGTTGTTGATGGTGCGGTTTACCTAGGCGTTATGCCGCTTTTTCACACCGCCGGCAGCGTGTTGGCGGTACTGGGCAGCGTGGCGCGCCGGGCCACCCACGTGCTGCTGGAGGCGTTTGACGCAGGGCTGGTGCTGGAACTGATTGGCACCTACCGCAGCAATGCCATGGTCGGCGTACCCACCATGCTGATCGCCATGATGGAGCACCCCAATTTCGCCACTGCCGACTTGAGCAGCGTGTCCGCCATTTGCTCGGGCGGATCTACCGTGCCTGCGCATTTGGTGAGGGCACTTGAAGAAAAAATTGGTGCGCAATTCACCATTGTGTTCGGTATGACCGAATGTTCCCCCGTGGCGCTGATGACGCACACCGACGACAGCATTGCCGCCAAGGCCAACACCCTGGGCACGCCTGTGCCCCATGCCGAAGTGAAGATTGTTGACACCGTGACGGGTGCCACTGCGCCCATTGGCGAGGTCGGTGAAATTTGCACCAAGGGCTACCACGTGATGCTGGGTTACTTTGAAATGCCCGACGCTACCCAAGCCGCCATCGACCATGACGACTGGCTGCACACCGGTGACCTGGGCGCAATGGACGCGCGCGGCTACTTCACGATTGAAGGTCGCCTGAAGGACATGATCATTCGCGGAGGTGAAAACATTTACCCCCGTGAACTCGAAGAACTGCTTTTTCGCCACCCCAAAGTCGGCGAGGTGGCGGTGATAGGTTTACCCAGCGACCGATGGGGCGAAGAAGTGGCTGCAGTGATTCGCCCGAAAGCAGGCCAAGCGGTTGACAAAGATGAGCTTTTCTCCTTTGTGCGCGACCATTTGGCGGCCCACAAAACACCCCGCCATTGGTTCGCCGTAGACGCCTTTCCGTTGACCGGTTCAGGCAAGATTCAAAAGTTCAAATTGCGGGATATGTGCGCCAAAGGCGAGCTGGTCGCGCTGTGAGGCCACACTGCAAAAATTAGAGACTTGATATCACTGGTGATATCAAGTTGTCTAAAAGCGCTCAAATCAGCCAAAATATTGATTAAAAAGACCTCTAGCTCTCGATTAATATAGATAGTTTGCTATATATTTAGTAGCAATTAGGTGCCGCTCAAAATTCGCACCCATGTTTGTATCCAGGATGGTTCAACCCTTGAACACCGGCTTCCTCTTTTCGACGAATGCCATCACCGCCTCTTTGTGATCAGCCGTCTTGTGCGCAATGGCCTGGTAGCCCGCTGACAGCTCCAACAGCGACTCCAAACTGCTGCGCTCGCCTTCGCGCAACAAGCGCTTGGTCATTCGCAACACACCGCCGGGGTTAGTGGCAATTTTGGCCGCCAGGTGCCGCGCTTCCTGCAGCAAGTCGTCAGGCGCCACCACGCGCGACACCAAGCCGCAAGCCAGCGCTTCAGCCGCCGTGAGCGCCTCGCCCGTGAACGCCATTTCAGACGCTTTGGACATGCCCACCGCGCGCGGCAACAACCAGGCGCCGCCATCGCCCGGCACGATGCCGACTTTGACAAAGCTTTCAGCGAAAGTCGCCGTGCTGGAGGCGATTCTGATATCGCACATGCAGGTCAGGTCAAGCCCAGCCCCGATGGCCGCGCCGTTGATCGCGGCAATCACGGGCACATCCAGGTTGTACAGCGCTTTAGGCAAACGTTGAATGCCATTGCGATACTCCTCGCGAATCAGCTCGGGTGAAATGTCATTTTCAAAAAAACGCTTCATGTCTTTCACGTTGCCACCGCTGCAAAACACCGGCCCCGCCCCCGTCAAGATGACGACCCGAATCGAGGTGTCCAGGCGAATCGCCTCGCACGCGTCCACAAATTCCTGCACGGCCGAATTGCCCGTCAAAGCGTTGCGCGTCTCGGGCTGGTTCATCGTCAAGGTCAGCACCGCGCCATCACGGTCAGATTTTAAAAAAGAGTTCATGTTGGGGGCCCCAGTGGTCGATCAAATAGGAATGGTTTCAGACGGAAAAGAGAGGGCATCAGGTTGGCATCAGATCGGCATCAAGTCGAGGCAACGGCTATTTTCCGCAGCAAATCGAGCGCCAACCCGTCATGCTGATCGACCAAGGCCGCGCCCAGCACCGCGTGCCAATGCGATTCAGAGCCCCCCGCTTGGCGCCACAGGTGCAAGCGCCGCGTGTAGAGCCGCAAATCAAATTCTGCGGTGAACCCGATGGCCCCGTGAATGGAATGGCTCAGCGCGGCGACCTCTACCGCGGCTTCGCTGGTACGGGCTTTGGCCACCGCAACGGCGACTTTTTGCGGCAAATGGGTGTTTGAGTTGCAGCCCATCTGGGCCGCCATGCGAGCCGCAAAGGTGTGCTCGGCAATCACGCTCAACTGGTGTTGAATGGCTTGAAATTTCCCAATCGGGCGGCCAAATTGCTCTCGCTCATTGGCAAACTGCAAGCTGCGCGTTAGAACACTTTGCATTGCGCCCGCCAACTGGGCGCTGGCAATGCAAGCCTCCCAGGTTTTAAGGTCGCAGTTGGCGGCAATGTGCTGCGCCTTTTGAACCGCCGCCACGGGCCACTGCAAAGTAGCGTCAAGACAAAATGCGCCCGGCAGAAGAGTGGCATCGGCCACGGGCATCAACATACTGTGCGACTCGAACCCAACCAGCACCCAAGTCGCCACTCGGGCAAGCGCCACGTTGCGGCACATCAAGGGTGATGTGCCATCCCATGCCCCTTGTCCCCAGCCAAGGGCTATGCTGCCTGGTGGCGTTGCCACACCTTCTGCTGCCAGCCAAGCCCGCGCGAACATGGTTTGCGCCAACGGCACAGGCAGGCAAACACTGCCGCACAGTTCCAGCAATGGGTAGACTGCCGACAAGTCAAGGCCAGCCCCGCCATGCGCAGCCCCCACCAGAGCGTCTGCAAAACCAGAGGCTTCAATCGCCTGCCAAAGTGGCTGGGCAGAGCCGCCTGCCTCTATATCGCGCACCATTTGCAGCGTGCAATGGGCTGCCAGCACTTGCTGCAACGCGTCGGTGAATTGCTCATCCATAGTATGTCTTGCCGTTCAAAATTTAGCGCAAACCCAAGCCACGGGCAATCATGCCGCGCAGAATGTCCCGAGTGCCGCCACGCAAGGAATACGAGGGGGAAACCTGCGTCACGTAGTTCAACGTCAGCAGCAACTCCAGCGGAATGTCTTGCCCGTCACGCGCTAAAAGATCATCGGCAATGGCGATGGGAATGAACTGCTCCAGCGCTGTTCCTAGGTCTTTGACCAGGGCCGCCTCAACCACCGGGCTCAGGCCATCCACCAGCTTTTGCGTGACTGCAATTGACATTTCGCGCAAAGGGGCCAAGTGGGCCAAAACTTTGCCCGCCAAACGCAGACAGTCGGGTGAGCGCTGCGCTGATGATCGAATGAAGTCCAGCCACTGGTCAAACAACACGATGCTTGAGTAAATTCGTTCAGGGCCGCTGCGTTCAAAGGCAAGCTCTGCGGTCACCTGACTCCAGCCTTTGCCTTCTTCGCCAATCAAGGCATCCTTAGCCAAAGGCACGTTGTCAAAAAAAACTTCACAAAAGTGGCGGTCGCCCGACAAGTCCTTAATGGGCCGCACAGTCACGCCAGGCAGTGACAGGTCAACAATAAGCTGCGACAGCCCGCTTTGTCGGTCAGCCGCCCCGCCCGAGGTGCGCACCAAGGCAATCATGTACTGGCAATTTTGCGCATTGGTGGTCCATATTTTTTGGCCATTCAACACCCAGCCCGTGGCGCTTGGCATAGCGCGCGACTTCACGCTGGCCAGGTCAGAGCCAGCGCCAGGCTCGCTCATTCCAATGCAAAAGAACGCTTCACCCCGACAGATACGTGGCAGGTAAAACTCTTTTTGCGCAATCGTTCCATATTTCAGAATCAATGGCCCGCTTTGGCGGTCTGCAATCCAGTGCGACCCGACGGGTGCGCCAAAATTCAAAAACTCCTCCACCAGCACGTACCGTGCAAACGCGCTGCGACCGCTCCCGCCGTACTCAAGCGGCAAGGTCAGGCCAAGCCAGCCCCTGCGACCCAGTTCTCGGCTGAAGTCGGCGTCGTACCCTGCCCATGACTTGGCCCGCACATGCGCGGGGACGTGGCGCATGGCCTCTTGCAAAAATTCCCGTAGCTCAGGGCGAAGGGCCTCGTCTTCAGCCGGAATTTGGACAAGCGAAAGCGAAAGCAATGTCATTTGGGTCCTGACACTGCGCCACTAGCCAGCAACTCTGCAATGTGAAGTTCGGTCAGGCCAGCTTGAAGAAGCACCTCTTCGGTGTCGGCCCCTAGTCTGGGCGGCATGGCCACCGGGGGGCGCACGCCATCAAACATGACCGGGACTCCCGTGAAGCGAAGCGTCCCCATGGCGGGGTCTTCAACCTGCTCAAAAAAACCGGTAGACACCAAGTGCGGATCGCTCTTCAGGTCAGACAACTCATTCATGCGACCGGCTGGAATCTCGAGTTGATCGCACAACTCGATCCAATAGTCGGTGCTCTTTTGGCGCACATAGTCGCCCAAAATCGCGTACAAAACCTCGGTGTTTTGAATACGAACCGGAAAGCTGCTGAAGCGCGGGTCTTCGGCCAGGTCGGGGGCGCCCATGGCTGCGAAAAAGCGCTGCCAATGGCCATTGGTGTAGGGCAACATACAGACAAAACCGTCTGCCGTGGGGTAGGGCCTGCGCGATGGGGCCATCACCCGCGGGTAACCGGGTGGTGCCAGCGGCGGTTCGAAATGTTCACCGTACAAGTGCTCAACCAGGTTGAAAGCCACCATGGTCTCGAACATGGGAATTTCGACAAACGACCCCAGCCCTGTGGCATTGCGTTGCATCAGTGCCGCCATGATGGCCATGGCCACCACCAAGCCGCTGGTTTTATCAGCCGCAATCGTGGGCAAGTACCGGGGCGTGCCGTTTTGGGTCGCCATCAAGGCCGCGCTGCCCGCCATGCCCTGAATGATGTCGTCGTAGGCCGGGCGTCCACCGTACAGGCCGTTTTGCTGAAACCCGTGCAAACCGGCATAGACCAAGCGCGGAAAGGCCATGCGCACTTGGTCCGGATCGAGCCCCAAAGGTGCCAACTTTTGCGGCCGCATGTTGTGCATAAAAACATCGGCCGTGCCAATCAAGTGCAACAGCGTCGTCCGGCCTTGCTCCTTCTTCAAGTCGATCACGATGCCTTTCTTGTTACGATTGACGCCCAAAAAAAGCGACGACATACCGCTCTGAGGGCTGGGGCCGGTGTGGCGGGTGGAGTCGCCCAACGGCGCTTCGACTTTGATCACTTCAGCACCAAAATCGGCCAGCCACTGCGCTGCATAGGGGCCCATCACCACGGTGGTGGAGTCAATAATCTTGAAGCCTTGAAGCGGCAAATTTGCCATGTTGTTCCTTTTTCCTAGTTCCTCGTTATGGCCAGGGCACCAGCGCCATCACTACGGACACTGTAACCAGTGCCAGCAGGGTGGACACCGCCACACTGGCCGTGACCAGCTCTTCGGCCACTTTGTAGCGCTGCGAAAACATCCAAATTGCACGGGAAAAGTAGGCGGAGACTGTCTAAAAATTCAGTCACCGCGTTCATGACCTTCTTGGCAACAATGAGGTTGCCTTGAGTCTACCGCCCGCCTCGCCCCTTAAAAGCTGGCCCGCAACCCCAGCTTGATACTGCGCCCCGGAAGTGGCGCTTTGCCCGGCGCAGTTTGCGTGAGGATCGAGCTTGCAGAGTACGCCACGGCATCGCCCAGGTTGTCTGCCCGTACAAACCAAAGTAACTCCACCGCACCCAACTTTTGCTTCAAATCAATTGACGCGTTGACCAAGTTGTAGGCTGCCGTGGCAGGCTGGCCCAGCGCTAACTCATTTTGTGCAGCCACGTGATTCACGCCCAATCGGGCACTCCACGCGCCGCTCACCCAAGCCAGGGTGGCACCCAAGCGAGCGGGGGCGATGCGGGGCAAGGCCTGACCCGTGGCCACATTGACAGCGCGAACCATATCCGCACGCAGTTCAAGGTCCAAGGTTTGGTTTGAATCAAGCAGGCGCACACTTCCCGTCGCCTCTATCCCCGTGAAACGCGCCTGAATTTGGGTGTAGGCGAACTCCGGCAAAATGCCAGCGGCTCCCCCAGATTCCAATGAGGTGTTGTCGCCATTTCCAGAATCACTGACGCTGACACCCTTGCCGCCGTTGCCATCTGTGTCTCTGAGCACACCCGTCGATTCGACACTCAGGTAATTGCTGAAGTTGTTGACAAAAGCATTGATTGCAAACGAATTAGCCCCTCTCTTCCACTTGGCCCCGATGTCCAGGTTGGTTGATTGCTCTTTTGAGAAGTTGGCGTTGCCAACCTCATAAGCGTTGGTCGCTACATGGGGCCCATCGGCAAACAATTCATAGTCTTTGGGAGCCCGCTCGCTGTAGGAAAGGTTGCTGGTGAACTGCCAACCCGCTGTGCCATTCAAGACCGCACCCAACGCCAAACTACTGGGGTTGAAACTGCGGCTTGCCGGGCTGAATCTGGCAACGGCAGGATTGCCCAACGATTCGACCACAACCAACTCAAGACGGGCACCAAAAGTCAGCTTGCCCCAACCGGCTGGCATTTCCTCATAAGCAAAAATGGCCCGTTGGCGAGTTTGGCTGTAGGGTGCAAAGGCTTCCAAGCCATCCGCCGAAAACGTGGAGTCTTCGAATTGCAGGCCCACCACACCGTCGAGCGGACCAAGTTTGGCGTGCCGCGCTTCCAGGCGCAAATCGTTGCCCACGTTTTTAAACACCGTGCCCGGGCTACCCCCCTCGAATTCCGTGTGCTGGTATTCGCTTCGGCTGAATTGCCCCTTGATACTTTGCAAAAACCCCAGCGGACGTTTGTATTCACCCGCCAGCGAATAGCGTGTCGTCTTCATGCCGATAGTGACTTCGTCCTCGGCCACCGTACCGTAGTCAGACCGGTACTCACTGACAGAAGCGCCCACATAAGCTCGGTCAAAAAACACGGAACCACCGAATGCGCCCCCTTGTGTCAAGGCCGCAGAGTTGCAAATTTTGTTGTCTAGCGCAGGAGAGCCTGGCTTGGTGCAAGCCAGGGCCACGGGCACCGCCACATCCTGCGCAGTGCGACTGAACACATCGGCATGCAACGCATAGCGGTCATTGCCCACCTCCAAAAGCAGACCGCCACCGCGCTCTTGGTTGCCAGAACCCAATCCCAAATCGGCCTTGCCGCCTACGCCACCTTGGCTGCCAAAAAGCGGCTCACGCGGGATGCGGTTGTCAATCAAATTGATCACGCCTCCCACCGCATTGCCACCGTAAAGCAACGCCCCTGGGCCACGCAGCACCTCGACCCGCTCCAGGCTGATGGGGTCGCTCGGCACGGCATGGTCAAAACTCAGGCCCGAGGCGTCAATGCTCGCTCCGCTATTTTGCAAAATGCGGATTCGGTCGCCGTCAAGCCCCCGAATGATGGGCCGACTGGCATTCGGCCCAAAGTAGCTGCTGCTGACACCAGGGGTTCCGTCCAGCGTTTCACCCAGCGTGGATTTGCCACGCAACAGCAGCCCAGTGCCTGAAAGTTGCGACGCAGGCGCGACCAAGTCCACGGAGCCTAAGGGGTTGCCCGTCACGGTCACGTCTTTCAGCGTGACCGTGGCAGGTGCTGCGTTTTGCGCATGGGCCGCAGCGAAAACCAGGGATTGAACTGCGACAACGATCGCGCAGCGTGTTAATTTTGGATTCATGAAAACCTCGAAGAATTGAAAAGAATACGACCGCACCCGCCGTCAAAAAGACAGGCGGGAGCAGAGGACAACCAGAATTCAGCGAGGGAGAGGTGGGCCGCGCGCTTGAAAAAGCGCATGCCAGCGGGCGACTGCCAAGCCCGAGAGTAGCGACAGCAGAAATGCCGGAATCGAGAGTGGCAAAGCAACCACTGCAACGCCAGGCGCAGCGTCACAATGGTTCAACTGGTCATACACCAGACAGTCCGACTCAGTTTGGTGGTCAGCAAACAGCAATTGCAAGGCGTTTGGCAACTTGGTTCCGACCGATGCGAAACTAGCTGGCAGCAGACCAGATTCGGGTGGTTCGTCAATTTGAGCCGCCCAATGCGCCTGAACGTTCGCTTGGCTGGCGTTGTGAACTGTGCCGTGCAGAAGCCCAAGCGTTTGAGAAAACAGCAGACTGAGCGCCATCACAGCGCCCCATATCAACCGGGAAGGCATTGCTATTTAACGCTCACTGCCTCGGTGATGCGGTAGTAGAGCCCAAAGGGGTCGTCATTGAGGACGGCGAACTTGCCCTCTATCACCACCACATCGAGCGAATACTTCACGGGCACTTTGGTTTTCACCTCCACCATGCTCTCAGGGCCGCCGGGCACGCAAAACCCGCAGGTCATGGGCACCGAGGTCAAGAGAAAATGCTTTTGCTTTTCGCCCGGCTCCAGCGGCATCATGAAACCCTGAATGCGCTGAGTCTTTTGGTTCAGGGCAATCACGGGGGCTGGAAAGTTGGGCAGCAAGCGGTTCTTTTCGGTTTTTGTTTTGACATCAGTGAGCACCGACCAAGCCAAAACATCGTTGCGCTCTTTGATGGGCGCAAACGGGCTATTGGCCCCGTGAGTGCCTGCCCCGGACCCTGCGGGCAAAGGAGAGCTCAGTTGCGCCATGGCCTGCGTCGCAGACAAGGACGCCACCGCTACCACGACCGACATGACTGAATGGATAAGCTTCATTGGGGTCTCCTAGAGCTGGGCCGAAGAAATATTTTGACGGGTTCAGACACAACCGGACACGTGCTATTTCAATGCTCGTGTTTCATGCCGCACAGCTTCCCTATCGCCAAGCCTTTGCAGGCCGCCTGCAATTCTTTGTTGCAAACATCTTCTTTTTTGCCAGACTCAAGGCACTTGGCAGCGCCTTCATGGGCCGCTGCCATGGCACGGTGGCGGGCAATGTCTTCCTTGGTTTCTTTGGCGCTATGGGCTGGGGCAGCCAAGGCATTGGCGGCGAACAGCAAAGTTGCAATCAAGAAGGAAAAAAGTTTTTTCATGGCGCACTCCGGTGGACTTGATCCAATTTTACCGCCCGAACATCGCGGTTACTTGCCAGTTCACCAAACCCTGCCAAGTTCAGCGTGAATTCAACAAGGTGGTCACGTCGAGGCGGTAAGCGCTCCAGGCGGGCAACAACGCGGCCAGCAGTGCAACGGCGACACCCATCGCCACCACCCAGCCTTCACCGGCAAGCCAGATGAAACCAGTCAATGACAAAGAGCGCTCTGCTTGAAGCCAATGGCCAACCAACTCTGCCAGACCATGCCCGCCCAGCAAGCCCAATGCAATCGCCATCAACGCCAGCAGCAAGGCCTCTGTCATCACCAACCCCGCAATTTTGGGGGGTGATGCGCCCAGCATGCGCAGCATAGCCAAATCTGCCTGCCGCTCGCGCACCGCATTCCAAAGCGCAATGAACACACTCAGGCCAGCGGTCAGCAGCAACACGGCACCAAAACCGCGCAGCACGTCGGTGCCCACCCCCACCATGCGCAGCAGACGGGTGATTTCGATGGCGGGTGCCGCCGCCTGCATCTCAGTGGTGGTGTTGATGAAGCGCGGCAGAGTCACAGCGGCCAGGGGGCTTTTGTAGGTGAGCAAAGCCAAGGTCACTTCACGCTCTTCGGCCATGATTTTCTGGTCTTCAGCGTCCACTGCGTTGGCCTTTTCATGAACCTGCCAAATCGATTCAGTGGCTGTGAGAATCAAACGGTCCAGCACGCAGGCGCACGGAGCCAAAACACCCGAGACGCGGTAAGGGTTGTCGCCATGGGCATGGCCTTTGCCGCCCAGCCCGTGCGAGCCCGCAAATGTCGCGCCCACCCTCAAGCCCGTGGCGCGTGCCACCTCAGCGCCCAAAACCGCCTGCATGGG
>JANNCN010000119.1:0-14427 GCA_031386665.1 Rhodoferax sp.
ACGGTGCTCGTCGCCGCAAGCAGTTCTCGAAGCGCTAAGCTTTACCTGCCTCCAAAAAACCGCACGCACTGCAAAGTCCGGGCGGTTTTTTACTGGCGGGACCGAATTGCGCTTTGCGGGCCGCGTGCCTGATAGACTCGCCCAACCATGCGATTTCGCCTGCTTCGTCGCCGTTTGACCGTCAGTGCGCCTCGCATGTCTGTGCGCAGCGCATTGCCGTGGCCTTTTCGCTGGGCAATGATTGCCATCGTGTTTGGCTTTTGTGCCGCCATTGGCTTGTGGGCTTTTGAATTTGGCAAAGAAATTGCCGGCCTCGACGGAGGCGCCAAAGACGAGCTTAGGCTGGCTCGACTTGAATTGACAACCTTGCGCGGCGAACTCGCCAACGCGGTGGTGGCTCGGGAAAAAGCCCAAACTATTGCAGACACAGCTGCAACGCTGGTCACCACCGAAAAGTCGGCCAGTGAAGGCTTAGCCAGTCGAAACAAGCTGCTGGATGCTGAAAATCAAAGGCTGAAAGACGATTTGGGTTTTTTTGAGAAGTTAATTCCGTCAACTGGCGCTGAAGGCATCGTGGTGCGCGGTTTGCAAGCCGAAGTGCAAAACAGTCGTCAAGTAAAATGGCAGGTGGTTGTGATGCACTCGCAAAGGAACGCGCCCGAATTTTCGGGTCGCCTGGAAGTCAATTTTGCTGGCCTGGCGAACGGAAAGCCTTGGGCAGGAACGTTACCGGGTGGTGCACAAGAGCTCAAGTTTCGGCAATACGGCCGAACTGAGGGTGTTTTTGAGTTACCGGCTTTGGTCACGGTCAAGACTGTGACGGTCAAAGTGCTCGACGGGTCGGTTGTCAAAGCGACACAAACCATCAAAATCTGAAAATCTTGACTGGAGTTCCCACTATGTTTCTCAAAAAAAGACAGCCCCCTATCAAGAGCCTGATTGCCCACGGCAGCCAGATTACCGGCAATTTCAGGTTCACTGATGGGCTCCGGGTGGACGGATCCGTGATCGGTAATGTTCGCGCGAGCGAAGACGAGCCCAGCATTCTGGTGATTTCAGAGTCGGCTTCCGTCGTGGGCGAGGTTCATGCCGATCACATCATCATTAATGGTGCAGTGAAAGGGCCGATTCACGCGGCCGTCATGCTCGAACTTCAGCCCAAAGCCAGAATTGAGGGGGATGTTCACTATGCCGCTCTTGAAATGCACCAAGGCGCGTTGGTGGCGGGGCAACTGCGCCCATTGCTGGCTGGCGAAGAAAAGCCCACACTGAAATTAGCGGCAAATAACGCTTAGGTGAGAACTTGACAAGATTGCTGTAGTATCAGTGAATAGAAATTGAAGGAAACACCATGAGTGCATTAGCTGAAAATGTCCAAACCGAAATGCCTGCGCCGATTTTGTTCACGGACAGTGCAGCGGCAAAAGTGGCGGATCTGATCGCGGAAGAGGGCAATCCAGATCTTAAATTGCGCGTTTTTGTTCAGGGCGGTGGTTGCTCTGGCTTTCAGTACGGTTTCACGTTCGATGAAATCACCAACGAAGACGACACCACCATGACCAAGAACGGCGTGTCTTTGCTCATTGATGCGATGAGCTACCAGTATTTGGTCGGCGCTGAAATTGACTACAAAGAAGACTTGCAAGGCGCTCAATTCGTCATTAAGAACCCCAATGCAACCACCACATGCGGTTGCGGCTCAAGTTTTTCGACCTGAGTCGGTAGGCGTTTGCCCAGCCTGATGGTGAATCAGGCGGGGTAAATTGCACCCAGAATGCGGGCGCCTCGGGCGCCCGTTGCTTTGGGTATGTTGCCCGGCTCCCTGTGCACGCACTGCCGAGCCAGCCACGCAAAAGCGGTCGCCTCAACCTGCAGCGGTGCAAGTCCGTGTCGTTCAGAGGACTCAACCGACACGCCAGACAACGCTGCCAACCGAGACATCAGGTGGGAATTCAAAGCACCGCCGCCGCAAACAATCAGGCTGTGTGGCAGCGAGCTTGAGGGCAAAAGGCTTCTGCAGCAGGTCACGGCGGTCAACTCTGCCAATGTGGCTTGCACGTCGACCGCCGACACAGCCGAAAAGCCCAGCAACTTTTGATTCAACCAGCTGGGGTTGAAAAGGTCCCGGCCTGTGCTTTTGGGGGGTGGTTTTTCAAAAAATGGGTCTTCAAGCAAGCTTCCCAACAAACCGGCGTGCATGTGGCCACTAGCCGCCCACTGGCCTGACGCATCGTAGGCGTGGCCCAAATGAGTTTGGCACCAAAAGTCCATCAAGGAATTACCAGGGCCGCAGTCAAAACCCGTCACTTCACCCAAGGGCTGTCCCTGTCTGGGCTCAAGCAGGCTGATATTTGAAATGCCACCGATATTGAGCACGGCAACACAGTGCTCGTCCCGCCCAAACAAGGCTGCGTGAAAGGCAGGTACCAATGGGGCCCCTTGACCGCCCGCAGCAACATCGCGCCTGCGAAAGTCACTGACAACGTCTATGCCACACAGCTCGGCTAGCAAAGCCGAATTGTTCAATTGGATCGTGTAACCACCAGCCAGGTTCAGCGACGCATCGTTGTCAAACTCTTGAGGGCGATGGCGCACAGTTTGACCATGGTTGCCAATCGCTTGAATGAGGTGTTGGCTGATTCCTGAGGTTCTAACCAAGACATTGACCACATTAGCGTATGCCCGCGCAAGTGCATTTTCGGCCAGGGCAGCCCGGTGCAACTCGCTTTTGCCCGGTGAATTCAGGTCTAAAAGGGTGGCTCGCAATGCGTCAGGGTAAGGGGCGTAAGCGTGCGCCAAAATATTGACGGCGCACCCTGACAAATCGACCAGAACGCCGTCTATGCCATCCAATGAAGTGCCTGACATCAGGCCAATGTACAGGTCTGGCATCAAGCTGCTTCAGAAATTATTGTGCTGCTTGATTGACTGACCTGCACTTGAAAACGCCGATCAGCTAACAAAGAGCTGCCAGCGTCTCAGTCGGCTGAGGCTTGCTGTGTCGACCGGGCGGCCGTCAAAGCCACGCGAACCATGGCAGCAGTGCTGTCAAATTGAGCTTTGGCGGCCGCATTGACCGGCAGAGTTTCATTTTGCCTAGCCATTGTGAGCGGATCATGGTGAACGCCGTTGACGCGAAATTCGAAGTGCAAGTGCGGGCCGGTCGACCAACCCGTCGAACCCACTAAGCCAATCACATCACTCTGGCTGACTTTTTGTCCCTTTTGGACATTGATTTTGCTCAAGTGCGCGTAAACCGTGGTGTTTTCTTTGCCATGGTTCACGATGACCACATTGCCATAGCCACTTTGCACTGCTGCAAATTCAATCGTTCCATCGCCAATGCTGCGCACCGGTGTGCCCGTGGGCGCTGCATAGTCAACCCCCAAATGCGCCTTCCAGGTTTGCGAAATAGGGTGCAATCGCATTTTGAAGCCGCTGGTCACCCGGGAGAATTCAAGTGGCGACGCCAAATAGGCGCGACGCAAACTTTGGCCGTCCAGCGTGTAATAGGCACCCTTCATTGAGCCCGGAACTTGGCTTTTGCCAGACGCTGATGCTGAAATTGACGGTTGGGCAAACCACATTGCTTGGTAGGTTTTGCCGTTGTTGACAAATTCAGCGCTTAAAACACGACCATTGCGCATGGGTTCACCATCGGCCTCTAAAGTTTCGTAAGTGATCGAAAATCGGTCACCTTTGCGCAAAGCGCGATGAAAATCAATGTCGCCAGAAAAAATCTCGGCCACTTGCACCGCTACGGAGTCAGGCAGGCCCGCCGCGTCAGTTGCCGCAAACAGCGACGATGTGATCGTTCCGCTGGCAAGCCGGGTGGACGCAGCCAAGGCTTCAGTTTCAACACGGGCACTCAAGCCCGTAGCGGATTTTTCGATGACCAAGCGCGAAAAATTCCCATCGTCTTGAGGCGTCCAGCGAACAGTGAGTTTTTCAAGGGCGTGGTTGCCAGAGGCTTCGGCAGTCACCATGCGGCCTGCGCGGCCCCAAAGGCTTTTTCGAACCAGCGGGTCTGTGCGCAAAAATGTTGCGGCAGCAGCGTCACTGATGCCCAGGCGCTTCAGCAGCGTATCAGCGGTGTCGTTGGACCGGGTGATTTCCGAGCGGAAAAGGTTCAAATTGCCAATGAGAGGCATGACCTTGGGCAAAGTTGTTGCCAAAGCCGGTGTCAAATTTGTAGAGTTTGCAAAACTAGGTAGCTGAGCGTCTGAAAACAGAGGCAAAGGCTGCACAGCTTCGACTACTTCTTTGACTTGCATGTCGGCGGCATCAGGGGCGAATGATGCAATCGCGAAAGCGCCGCCCGCACCGCCCAACATGGCGGTCGCAATCAATGCAGTGACGCGTCGTGGATGGTTTTGAATGGCTTGGCTTGCAAAAGCCACGAACCCCTTCAATGTGCCATTCAAAGCGCCACTCAATTTGTCAGAAAAACCATTGAGCAAAACAGAAAACCTTTGTGAAACGATGGCGTGAATATCCAGTGCGTCAAAGTGGGTGCATCAAATTGACGCAGACCAGCCTCTAGACTCAAGCCTTGGGTCTGACCTATTGCCAAACCCGGCCCGCACACCCACTAAAATCTGAGTTGACTGGAAGGTTGCAATGGTGCACCCGAAATCCAGCGGCGAGGGGGGAGTATACCCTCCCTAACGCCTTCGGTATCTGGAAAAACCCTTATGAATCAAGCCTTGACTGACAACTACCCGGTAACTGATCGTGTCCGCGAGGCGATGGCCGTTTCTTTGCGCGGTAGTGAAGAATTGCTGCCCCAAGATGCGTGGTTAAAAAAGCTGGCTCGCGCTGATTCCACAGGGGTGCCACTTCGAATTAAGTTGGGCCTGGATCCCACTGCACCCGACATTCACATTGGTCACACCGTGGTCCTGAACAAAATGCGCCAATTGCAGGACTTGGGCCATACAGTGATTTTTTTGATTGGCGACTTCACCAGCTTGATCGGCGACCCTTCGGGACGCAACACCACCCGACCACCCCTGACCAAAGAACAGATCAAAGCCAACGCCGAGACTTATTACAAGCAAGCTTCGCTGGTGTTGGACCCGGCCAAAACAGAGATTCGCTACAACAGCGAATGGAGCGATCCGCTGGGTGCCCGCGGCATGATCGAATTGGCGGCCAAGTACAACGTGGCGCGCATGATGGAGCGGGACGACTTTCACAAGCGCTTCACCTCGGGCCAATCGATCAGCGTGCATGAATTTTTGTACCCGTTAATGCAGGGCTACGACTCCGTGGCTTTGAAGTCGGACTTGGAACTGGGCGGGACAGACCAGAAATTCAACTTGTTAGTGGGTCGTCACTTGCAGGCAGAGTACGGCCAAGAGCCGCAGTGCATTTTGACAATGCCCTTGTTGGAGGGTTTGGACGGTGTCGAAAAAATGTCCAAAAGCAAAAACAACTACATCGGCGTGACCGAAGACCCCAACACCATGTTTGCCAAAGTGCTGAGCATTTCAGACTTGCTGATGTGGCGTTGGTACACCTTGCTCAGCTTCAAATCCGAGGCGAGCATCGCCGCGCTCAAAGCTGAAGTTGAAGCAGGTCGCAACCCAAAGGACGCCAAAGTGGCGTTGGCGAAAGAAATCACAGCGCGTTTTCACTCCCAAAGTGCAGCAGATTCCGCCGAGCAGGACTTTGTCAACCGATCCAAAGGCGGTGTGCCCGATGAAATCGTCGAAGTTTCGTTGGGCTTGGGCGACGGCGGGGCGCCCGTCGGCATAGGGGCCTTGCTCAAAATGGCAGGGCTTGCAGCCTCCAGTGGCGAGGGCAATCGTTTGATCGACGGTGGTGGTGTGCGGGTCAACTCAGACGTGGTCAGCGACAAAGGCTTGAAACTGGGCGCTGGCAGTTATGTGATTCAGGTCGGCAAACGCAAATTTGCCCGCGTCACCTTGGCTTGATGAATCCACGCATTGAGCTGAATTGAAATGACATTGAATTGACGGGCTGGGTCGGCCCGGTCAAATGCCCAATTGCCGCGCCGCCAGCTCTTTCATGATTTCTTCTGCGCCGCCGCCAATCATCATGACCTTGACTTCGCGGTAAATTCGTTCGGATTGGGTGCCCCGCATGAAGCCCATGCCACCCAAAATTTGCACCGCTTGGTCGGCACAGAATTGCATGGTTTGCGTGGCGTGGTTTTTGAGCATGCACACCTCGGCCACCCAGCCGGCAGTGATAGCGCCACCCTGCGTGTCCTCGCCTGCATCTGCGCGATCAGTCAGCAGGTTCACCCAGGCTTGGGTGCTGGAAATTCGCATTTTCATATCGACTAGTTTGTGTCGAACCACCTGGTGCTCCACCAGAGTGTGGCCAAAGGTTTTGCGTTGGCGCGCCCAACTCAGCGCTTCGTCAAAACACGCCTGAGAGAACCCGAGGGCCAGCACGGCCATGCCCAAACGCTCACCATTGAAGTTGCCCATGATCATTTTGAAGCCCGCGCCTTCGTCCCCCAACAAAAAGCGCGCGGGCACCCGGACGTTGTCAAAGTGAAGGCTTGCCGTGTCAGAGCAAAGCCAGCCCATTTTGTCCAGCCGTGTGCGTGAAATGCCCGGCAAGTTCATGGGTACCACCAGCATGGAGATGCCGCCTGCGCCCTTGCTGCCCGCCGGGCCAGTTCGCACGGCCGTGGTCACGAAATCTGCTCGCACACCCGAGGTGATGAATGTCTTTTCGCCATTGACCACATAAACAGCGCCACCGTTGGCGTCCTGGGTTGCCAATACCGCCGTGGTCTTGAGCGATGCCACGTCAGACCCGCCTCCAGGCTCTGTGATCGCCAAGGCTGCAATTTTTTCGCCCTTGAGCACGATTGGCACAAGCTCTTGCTGCAAGTCAGGTGTGCCATATTTCAAGATGGGGGGCAGCCCAATGCTGTGCGAAAAAAGGCTGGCGCACACGCCACCGCTGGCTCCGTACCGGGCTAGTGCGAGTGACATCGCGTTGCGCATGCGGTGGCTGGTCGGTGTGCCGCCAAATTCTTCCGGGTAGCCCAAGCCCAACAGGCCCAGTTCAGAAGCGCGCTGGTAAAGCGACCGGGGAAACTCTCCTTGGGCGTCCCATTGGGTGACAAACGGCGCGATTTCGGTTTTGGCAAAGCGCTCAACCAGCGCGTTCAGGGCGTGCTCATCGGCGCGGTCAAATGTTTGGTCTTTGGAATCCATCAGACAGAACGGTTTGATTTTGGGCTAGCTTTGCGTTGACTTGGTTTGGTTTGGTTTGGCTACCTGGGGGCCTTTTTGGCAATGCCCATCGTCTTGGCCAAAATACCCATCATCACCTCATCAGCGCCACCCCCAATGGACGCGAGTCGCCCATCGCGGTACATGCGTGCGACCTTGTTTTCAAGCGTGAAGCCCATGCCACCCCAAAACTGCAAACAACCATCGGGCACCAGGCGTTTCAGGCGGCCTGTTTTGAGCTTGGCCATGGACGCAAGCTCTGTCACGTCCTGCCCGCTCACGTAAAGCTCGCAGGCCCGGTAGGTGAGGGCGCGCAAGGCCTCGACTTCGGTTTTCATTTCAGCCAGTTTGAACTGCACCCATTGCTGGTCAGCCAGTGTGGAGCCGAACAGCTTGCGCTCTTGCGCCCACTCAATCGTCCATTGGATGCAGTTGGTCAAACCCTGCAGGGCGCTGGCTGCAGCCCACAGCCGTTCTTCCTGAAACTGCATCATCTGGTAGATAAAGCCCTGGCCTTCAGCCCCAATGCGGTTGCGTTGCGGCACGCGGACTTCATCAAAGTAGATTAAACCCGTGTCACTGGAATTCATGCCAATTTTGCGGATTTTTTTGGCAACTTCAACGCCTTTGACCAGCTTGCGGTTGACTCCCCGCCCAGGGCCTTCGCGCAGTGGCACCATCACCAAACTCTTGTTTTTGTGGTGGTTGCCACCGGACGCGCTGCTGGCGTCGCCCGTGTTGACCAGCATGCACATCCAGTCGGCTTGCAAGCTGTTGGTGATCCACATTTTTTGGCCACTGATGACGTAGTCGTCGCCGTCTTTGCGGGCATAGCTTTTGATGGAGGCCACGTCGCTGCCGGCACCCGGTTCGCTCACGCCAATGCAGGTCACCACGTCGCCTGCAATGGCGGGCGCTAAAAACTCGCGTTTCAATTCTTCGCTGCCAAAGCGTGCCAGCGCTGGGGTCGCCATGTCGGTTTGCACGCCAATCGCCATGGGCACGCCGCCGCAGTGGATGTTGCCCAGGCCTTCGGCCATGGCCACACCATACGAATAGTCCAGCCCAGCGCCGCCATAGGCCTCGGGTTTGGTCAAACCCAGCAGGCCCAGATCGCCCAGCCCCTTGAAGACTTCGTGCGCCGGAAAAATCTCGTCGTCTTCCCATTGCTCCACATGCGGGTTGATTTTTTCGTCGATGAAGCGTTTCAGAGTCTTCTGAATTTCAAGGTGCTCGTGGGTGTAGTTCATAAAGCTCTCAATTCAGGCAAAGACTTTGGGCACGACCGCACGGTGAAAGCCGTTGAAGGCTTTCACGGCGTCTCGCTGTTGCGACTCTTCGCCTGCAGTGGTCATGGGCCAGCCCAGCCGCGACTGTGGCCGCGCACCGTCAATGCGCAAGGTGGTTCCTGAAATGAACGACGCGCCTGGGCTGAGCAAAAACACAATACCGGCGGCGGTTTCAGCTTCGGTGCCGAAGCGACCCAACGGCACCAATTTACGTTTTTCGCGCAGCATGGCACCCACTTCGGGTGGGTAGTGGTCCATGCCGCTAGAGGCAATGTAGCCAGGGGCCACCGCATTGACGCGCACGCCCCGGTGCGCCCATTCGACCGCCGAAGTTTCAGTGAGGCTGACCATGCCGGCTCGCGCTGCACCACTGTGCGCCATGCCGGGCATGGAGCCCCAAATGTCAGCGACGATATTCACAATCGCGCCGCCATGCTCTTTCATGGATTGCACAAAGCATTCCCGTGCCATCAAAAAACCACCCGTCAGGTTGGTGTTGACCACGGCTTCCCAGCCTTTCACGGTAATTGCCTCAAGCGGGGTGATGTACTGCCCGCCCGCGTTGTTCACCAAACCGTCGATTCGGCCTTGGGCTGCCACGATGCTGGCCACCGTCGCCTTGACTGCTTCTTCCTGGCGGATGTCGCACACAAAGTAACTGGCAGACCCGCCGTCTTCTTCAATTTCTTGCAGCACCGTTTGCAGCTTTTCCAGCTTGCGGCCAATTAACACCACGTGGGCACCCAGCGCGGTCAATTCGTGGGCCACACAGCGGCCAATGCCAGAGCCGCCACCGGTGACGACCATCACCTTGCCTGCAAACAAGCCTTTGGCAAATACTGAACCGTAAGTCATTCAAGCTCCTTGTGTTGATGGAATGATTTTGGCGCAGCTTGGGCGACCCGCCTGTCAAATTTGGCTCACTTCTATCAAAGCCAGCATGCCGCACCTGACCACCTGCGTCATGTGATGACAAGCCCACAGAGGCACGTCAACCGCAGCGGTTTGGGGTCAACTCAGCAGCGCCTTGTCCACCTTGACAGTCATCGAAAGCAAAATTTGCCCCATGCCTTTGCCCAGCGGGTCGTTGCGCAGCGACGCCATGCCGCCGCCGTCCAGCGCGTCTTCGCAGACAAAATTGAAGGCGTTGATGCCGGGCACCTCAAATCGCGTCACCCGGCCTTTGACAAAATGCGCCAAATACGCAGCCACCGACGCTTCGGTGACCTGCTGGCGCAACAACGGCAACCACTTGGCGTCTCGCGCAATCAGGCCGATGTTGGACGTGTTGCCTTTGTCGCCGCTGCGAGCGTGGGCGATTTGGATGAGCGGCACCTCAACCCAATCGGCTTGCGGTGCGTTGGGCGACAAGTTTGTTGCGGCCTGCCCGCCGCCCTGGCTGGCATGGGCGGCGGGCAGCAGCGCAGCATAGCCCGGCCGATCTGGTGGCACGGGAACGTCGATGCCGTCCAGGCTCACCGAGGCTTGCAGTGCCGATTTAGCCAGCAAAAAACCATATTGTTTGATGGACGGCGACACCCCAGAGCGCCCGCCGCCCGAGCCCGTGGTGCCAGGCGACCACGACGTGCCAGCGGGAGCGACCTCGCGCGCCAGTAAGTCCAGCGCGTCTTTGCGCCCATGCGTGGCGGTCAGCCGCATGATGACTTCGCGCGGGGCTTGTGCTTCAGCATGTTGCCCATAACAAGACTCGGCCCCCAGCACTTCAATGCGCGTCCTGCCAAAACTGCCCATGCCAAGCGTTTGCAGCATGCCACTGGTGCGCTCCAAAATGGCTTCGCCCGTGCGTTGGGCCTTGGCGGCGGCATCCATGCCAATGATGGTCAGCTGGGCGGACAGTTTGTAGCCATCCAAATAAGTGGCGCACACTTTGTAAGAGTCAGTCGGCGCTCGACCCCGTGCACCCGACACCTGCACCCGGTGCTCGCCCACCTGGCGCACGGCAACCTGGGTGAAGTCGCACACCACGTCGGGCAATATGTAGTTGGCCGGGTCGCCAATTTCGTAAAGCATTTGCTCGGCAATCACGCCCGTGCTGACCAAGCCGCCCGTGTTGGCAGGCTTGGTGCTGACAAAGCTGCCGTTGGCACTGCATTCGACAATCGGGTAGCCAATGTGCGCCCAGTCGGGCACCAGGTGCCAGTCTGTGAACAAACCGCCCGTCGCCTGGCAGCCGCATTCGATGATGTGGCCCGCCAAGCTGCCTGCGGCCAGCAGGTCAAAATCTGCCGCGCCCCAACCAAATTCATGCATCAAAACGCCCAGCGTGACCGCTGAATCCACACAGCGCCCGGTGATGACGACTTGCGCACCTGCGTCCAGCGCAGCCTTGATGGGCAGCGCGCCCAGGTAAGCGTTGGCGGTGAGCACTTTGGGTGGCAAGGGCGCACCGCTTTGCATCTCTTGAACGCCGGGTTGGGCGCTTTGCAGTTGCGCCAAGATCGGCATCACATCGTCCCCGGTGACGACGGCAATTTTCAGGGCCACGCCCTGTTCGGCTGCCAATGCAGCCAAAGCGGCTGCGCAAGCCTGGGGGTTCACGCCCCCGGCGTTGCTGACGACCCGAATGCCCTTGGCCGCCACGTCGCGCAAGACCGACTTCATGGCGACTGTCACGAAGTCTGTGGCGTAGCCCAGTTCAGGCTTTTTCATGCGGGCGCTGGCCAGGATCGACATGGTCAACTCAGCCAGATAGTCGAACACCAGGTAGTCAATTTGCCCGCTGGCCACCAGTTGCGGTGCGCCCACAGAGCTGTCGCCCCAGAAGCCAGATGCGCCGCCAATTTTGATCACTTTGCCTTGGGTCATGTCTGCCTTGGTTGGTGCGTCGAGTTAATTTTTATCAGTATAGGATGTCGATTTGGGGCAAGCTGTCGCATCTATTGATCAGGCACAGCATGGAGCTGGGCCTTTTAACCCAAGGAACTGCCATGGAATACATGTTAATTTTTAATGAACCGATGAGCGAATTTGACAAAGCCAATGACCCCGCCGCCGCCGCGGGCTACTTTGGCGCGTGGGGAGCCTATGTGGGCGAATTGCAGGCCTCGGGCATCATGGTCAGCGGCAATGGGCTTCAGTCGCCCCACACGGGTACGACGCTGCGGGTGCGAAACGGCAAGCGGGTGGTGCAGGATGGGCCTTACGCCGACGCCAAAGAGTATTTGGGCGGCTATTTTGTGGTTGAAGTGCCGTCGCTGGATGTCGCTTTGGAGTGGGCCGCCAAAAGCCCTGCCGCAACAGCAGGCAGTGTTGAAGTGCGCCCCATTTTGTTGATGATGGAAGAGCCGGCGGCTTGAATTGACCCGCCCAGCCAGTGACTACTGCCAATACCGGTCAGAGTGACCGGGGTGACCTGTCAAACCCAAAGGGCTTGTCCAGATTGCCAGATTCGCGGCAAGAGGTCGCCATGGCCGCCCGAAACTCCTACGGGCGGATTCTGGCCTACCTGGCCTATAAGTTTCGTGACATTGCCGCAGCTGAAGACGCCTTGGCTGAGGCCTTTGCCGCCGCCCTGACAACCTGGCCGCAAACGGGCGTGCCAAAGTCGCCTGAGGCTTGGTTGATGACCGCGTCTAAGCGCAATTTGCTGCAAATTTGCCGCCACGCGCGAGTTGAGCATGACCCCTTGGTCACCGTTCTACTGGCCGAGGACGTAGTGGCAGCGCCCGACTTGCCTGCGTTTCCCGACGAGCGCCTCAAACTGCTTTTCGCCTGTGCGCACCCGGCCATTGATGCGTCCGTCCACACCGCGCTAATGCTGCAAACCGTGCTGGGTCTGCCGGCTGAGAAAATTGCTCTTGCGTTTCAGGTCAGCCCGAGCGCCATGGCGCAGCGGCTGGTGCGGGCCAAAACCAAAATTCGGATGGCCGCCATCCGATTCGAAGCGCCCGAGGCGGCTGATTTGCCGGCTCGCCTTCAAGCGGTGCTGGAAGCCATTTACGCTGCCTTCGGCCTGGCCTGGGACGATCCATTGGGTGTGGATTGGGCCGCTTACGATCTGGCCGATGAAGCGATTTACCTGGCTGATTTGGTGGCTGCCTTGGCACCAAACCAGGCCGAGCCCGCTGGGCTGTTGGCTTTGCTGCTGTTTTGCGATGCGAGGCGGGCCGCGCGTTACGTGGCGGGGGCCTCTAATTCGGCGGGCAAGGGCGATGCCCTGCGTTTTGTGCCTTTGCATGCGCAAGACGCCTCGCTGTGGAACAAGCCGCGCATTGACCAGGCCAATCGCATCCTTTGGCAGGCTGCTGCATTGCGCCAGCCCGGGCCGTTTCAATTGGAGGCGGCGATTCAATCGGCGCATTGCCAGCGGCTTTACACTGGTTTGGTGCCGTGGCAGGCCATACAGAAGTTGTATGCGCAATTGACGGCAGTCTGGCCGACCTTGGGCGGGCTTCTGGGGCATGCAGTGGCGGTTGGAGAAACCCAGGGAGCCGCGGCTGCTTTGAAGGCGCTGACCGCGCTGGCTGCTGCGCACGAGGTCAGGCAACACGCTCCATTTTGGGTTGCACAGGCCCATTGGCAGGAGCTGGCGGGAGATACCCAAGGGGCCGCGCGCAGCCTGCAAACAGCAATTTTGCTGCACACGGGTGCGCCAGAAAGGGCGTACCTGCAAAATCAGCTTGACCAAGTTTTGAATGGCTCCCTGTCTGACTCTAGGGTGCCCCTTGGCACCCATTCAAATGCTACTAAATATATAGCAAACTAATGAATAAATTCGAGAGATAGAGGCATATTTTATTCATATTTTGAGTTTTTCGACCCATTTTTTCAAAAAAAGAATCTGTAGGTTCTTTTTTGTCATTTTCGCCTGTTTTTAGCCCGTCTGAGATACATTCAGAAAACTGCCGCCATGGTCACCCTAGAATTCGCCCCCAGCCTGCGCCGTCATGTGGATTGCGCACCCCAGCAGCTCGCGCCCGGGCGGCTGCGCGAGGTGCTGGACGCTGCGCTTTTGGCAGCGCCCGGTTTGACGCACTATGTACTGGACGACCAGCGTGCCGTTCGCAAACATGTGGCGATTTTCATCAACAAAACCATGGTGCAGGATCGGGTGGTTTTGAACCAGTCCGTGGTGGACGGCGACCGGGTTTTGGTGGTGCAGGCGCTCACAGGCGGCTGAATTCATTTGATTTGATTTGGCGATTTTGGCTACACAAGGAGATCCCTATGCTTCAGCTCTTGGTTGCGACCCGCAAAGGCCTGTTCACCGTGGCCCCCACGCCGTCAGGCACTCCAGGCACGTCATCACAGTGGGCCATCACCGCCCACCACTTTGCAGGCGAGCCCGTCACGCAGGCGCTGGCCGACCCGCGCGATGGCAGCTGGTACGCCGCCCTTCGCATGGGGCATTTTGGCGTGAAGTTGCGCCGCAGCCGCGACCAAGGGGCCACGTGGCAAGAAGTGGCCGCGCCTGCCTTTCCCGCCAAACCGACAGAAGGCCCCATGGCGGACGACACCACCCCCTGGAGCGTTGACCTGATTTGGTCGCTGGCCGCAGGCGGTGCAGACCAGCCCGGCACCTTGTGGGCGGGCTGTATTCCGGCGGGGCTGTTCAAATCAACCGACTACGGCGTGACTTGGGCACTGAACATGCCATTGTGGGAAAAACCTGGTCGGCGCGAATGGTTTGGCGGCGGTTACGACCAAGCGGGCGTGCACTCCATCGTGATCGACCCGCGCAACGCCAGCCACGTCACTGTGGCCGTGTCGTGTGGCGGCGTGTGGCAAAGCTTTGACGGCGGCGACAGTTGGGCGCTGACCGCCAGCGGCATGAAAGCCGACTATTTGCCAGCCGACAGCGCGGACGACGGCAACACCCAAGACCCGCATTGCCTGGTGCAGTGCGCCGCCCAACCCGAGGTGCTGTGGGTGCAGCACCACTGCGGCATTTACCGATC
>JANNCN010000159.1:0-16026 GCA_031386665.1 Rhodoferax sp.
CATTGTGGGCCTGTCGGGCCTGATCACCCCCAGTTTGGAAGAAATGCAATACGTCGCGGGCGAAATGCAGAAGGACGAGCACTTTCGCATTCGCAAAATTCCGCTGATGATTGGCGGGGCCACCACCAGCCGCGTGCACACCGCCGTCAAAATTGCGCCCCATTACGAAGGTCCCGTGGTGTACGTGCCCGACGCCTCGCGCAGTGTGGGCGTGGCGCAATCGCTGCTGTCTGACCGCGCCAGCGCCTACGTGGCCGAGCTGAATGCCGACTACGACAAAGTTCGCCTGCAGCATGCCAATAAAAAGGTGGTGCCCTTGTGGCCGCTGGCCAAAGCTCGGGCCAACAAAACCGTGATTGACTGGACAAAACACCACCCCACAGTGCCCAAGTTTTTGGGCCGCCGCGTCTTCAAAAACTTTGACCTGAGCGAATTGGCCAAGTACATCGACTGGGGCCCGTTTTTCCAGACCTGGGACTTGGCAGGGCCGTTCCCTGCGATTTTGAAAGACGAAGTCGTGGGCACCGAGGCCGTGCGCGTGTACGCGGACGGCCAGCGCATGCTCAAGCGCCTGATCGAAGGGCGCTGGCTCACGGCCAATGGCGTGATTGGTTTGTACCCGGCGAACCGCGTGAATGACGACGACATAGAGTTCTACACCGACGACACCCGCACCGAAGTCGCCATGACCTGGCACGGTCTGCGCCAGCAAGCTGAAAAACAAGCCATCGACAACGAAACCGGCGTGAAAGTCATGCGCCCCAGCCGTTGCCTGGCCGATTTTGTGGCCCCCAAGCTTGACGTTGCGGGCCAATTGACAGGATTGAAGGACTATGCGGGCGTGTTCGCGGTGACGGCAGGCATTGGGTCAGAGAAGAAGGAAAAGTACTTCGCTGACGACCTGGACGACTACTCGTCCATCATGCTCAAAGCGCTGGCCGACCGGCTTGCCGAAGCCTTTGCCGAATGCCTGCACCACCGCGTGCGCACCGATTTGTGGGGCTACGCCGCCCACGAATCCTTAAGCCACGAGGACATGGTGGCTGAAAAGTACCAAGGCATTCGCCCCGCCCCCGGCTACCCGGCCTGCCCGGACCACAGCGTTAAAAAAGACATGTTCGCGCTGCTTCAGTGCGAGGACATTGGCATGAGCCTGACGGAAAGCCTGGCCATGATGCCCGCTGCCAGCGTGAGCGGTTTTTACCTGGGCCACCCGGACAGCGTTTACTTCAACGTGGGCAAAATTGGCGACGACCAGCTGAAAGACTTGGCCCAGCGCCGAGGCGTGGTCGAGGCTGATTTGCAGCGCTTGCTGGCCCCTAATTTGTAGGCTGAACGCGGCAACCGTCATGAAACACGCTGGCCCCGCAACATTGGCCCAGCTTGAGCCGCTGTTGACACAACTGCGCAGCGGTTGCGGGCTGGTTGAGCGCACGCCAGGCTCGTTTTACCGAAAGTCCAAAGCCTATTTGCACTTTCACGAAGACCCGGCAGGGATTTTTGCCGACGTGAAATTGGACGCTGCCACGTTCACGCGTTTTGAGGTGACAACACTGTCGCAACGTCAAGCTTTGTGGGCCCAAATTGCCAAGCAACTCGCGGGTCCCTAGGCGCGCCCCATAACGCCTAGTTACAAACTCTGCCAAATGCTGGCGGGTTTTTTGTTTACCTTTGAACTTGATGCACGTTATGCAGATGGGCGAAACAGCGCCTGCTGCGTCCCATGCCTCATTTTTTAAGGTTTTCAAAGGATTCCGATCATGACCGCCTCCCGCGCCATGACCCGCTCATTCATTCGCACCCGTTCGCGCAACAAGCCGTTGTGGATCGCCATCAGCCTGCTGGGCGCCGCCGTGGTGGCCCTGGGCGGATCGCTGATTTACCTGCAGACCCGCGCGCCAGTGGAAGTCAGGGCGGTTTCTGCGCCCAATGCGCCAGTGATTCAACGCGATTTGGCACCCGGCGGCGCGTCGCAGGCAGATGCCAAAACTATGGGTTCTAGCGCGCCGATGATCGATGAGGTTGAAAGACCAGCCGCTGCGGCCAAAGAAGCGGCTCCCAAGTCAGCAATGCAAAAGGCCGACGTTCGCGCAAAACCGATCGTTGCTGCCAAAGCACCTGCCCAAACTGTGGCTCAGACTAACACCGCGAGCAAACCCGACGCCAACCCCGGCGCGGTTGTGGTCGCCCAAGCGCCCGCACCTGTGCCCGCGCCTGCGCCCAAGCCGGTGTGCGCAAATTGCGGCACGGTTGAAGCCTCGAACCCCGTCACCCGGAACGCCGCGCCCAGCGGCGTGGGCGTGGTGGCGGGTGGTGTTTTGGGGGCTGTTTTAGGCAACCAGGTGGGTGGCGGCAGCGGCAAAACAGCGGCCACCGTGCTGGGTGCCGTGGGCGGCGGCTGGGCGGGAAACGAGATTGAGAAAAACATGAAAAAGGCCACCGTGTACGAGGTGAAAGTTCGCCTGGACAACGAAAGCCTGCGCACGTTCGAACTGGCCAGCCCCGTGGGCGCAGGCAGCAAAGTGACGGTAGAAGGTAACTCTTTGCGACTGGCCGATGGCAGTTTGGTCAGCCCCCTGGCGGCTCGTGCTGCGACGCAAAACGCGTCGCAAAATTCGTCACAAGGTCAATCGCAAAACCGCTCGACCCCTGGGCCAAATCAAGCGGGCGGCTGATCGGGGGATCGGCGTGTTGGCGGTTCAAAAACGAACGCCGAAAAAGCCCTGCGCTAACGCAGTTCAAAGCGTTGCAGGGTTGCGGTCAGTCTTTTCCAGCCCAGGCCACGTCCTAATTACTAGCTACATTAATAATAGCAAACTATTAAATCAATTCGGGAGCTAGAGGCCTATCTCGTTCATAAAATGGGCGTTTTTGATAAAAATTAACCTGCAGGTTAATTTTTTCTCCTGAGACCCGCATTTCGTCACTCCAGCGTAATTTTGGCCGCTGCGGTCACGCGCTTCCATCGGGCTGCGTCAGCCGCCATGAACCCGGCGGCCACAAACGACGTCAGGTACCCGACCTGCGCGCCACGCGACTCCATGGCGCGCAGCACGTCGGGGTCGCGGGTGGCTTTTTCGATGGCTTGCTCCAGCCGGGCAACGACGCTCATGGGCAGACCTGCAGGGGCTGCCAGGCCATACCAAGCGCTCACGTCAAACTCAGTCAAGCCCAGCTCAGCCAGCGTGGGCGTGTCGGGAAGTGCCGGGCTGCGCCCCCGCGTGGTAACCGCCAGCGCCTTCACAGCGCCGCCTTTGATTTGAGCGAGCACCGAAGGCAAGTTTTCAAACATCATGTCCGCCTCGCTACTGATCAGGCCAGTCACAGCAGCGGCGGCACCCCGGTAGGGAATGTGGGTGATGAAAGTGCCCGAGAGGCTTTTGAACAACTCGGCGCTCAAATGCAGCGACGTGCCATTGCCGTTGGACGCGTAGTTCAGTTGGCCTGGGGACTTTTTGGCCCGGGCGATAAGGTCTGCCACCGAGTTGACGCCGCTTTTCGGGTTGACCAGCAGCACATTGGGCACCCGGCCTACCAGCCCCAAGGGCATGATTTGCTCTGGCTTGTAGGGCAAGCTGGCATACAGCGCAGGGCTGATGGTCAGCGGTGGTGACGCCATCAAAAGCGTATGGCCATCAGGCAGTGCGCGGGCCGCCTCTGCCGCACCCAGGTTGCCGCCTGCACCAGGCTTGTTTTCGACCACAACGGCTTGCCCTAAATCAAGCGCCAGCCTGGGCGCCATCAATCGCGCCATGTTGTCGATCAAGCCACCCGGCGGAAAAGGCACGATGAGTTTGATTGGCCGGGTGGGCCAGGGCTGGGCTTGGGCTGGGTTTTGGACAAGGGCGGGCAAAGCCAAACCTGCACCAATTAAAACGAGAGACTGACGACGGGTTGGGAATGTCATGAGGTGAATTTGAACCTTGAACCGATGTGCTGTGGACATCCATTGTGAATCGCGGTGAGCGGTCGGGAATCGGATGAAGGGCAGGGCGACGTGGTTGACTGAAGCCAGTGGGGAATTACATTGCTATAATTAATATAGCAAACTATATCCATTATTTGAGAGCTAGACGCCTATTTGGCTCTCAAAACGGGCAAAATCGGGGGGGTTTGGAAAAAATTAACCTGTAGGTTAATTTTTTCTATTTTTGAGGCCGTTTTAGGTCTCTTTTCACATTGGCAAGGCTAGCCAAACATCCGTCTGGTATTGGCGTGCACGGTCGATGGCTTTATCGCCAGTCCTTTTGTAGGCAAGTCTCATGTGCATAGGTGTACAAATTGCGGTTGGGTTGAAAACCAAAGGCGGTCGTTTGGCCAAGTACGTCAACCTGGGGGACGGCGGATACGCTCGAACTCATGCTATTCGCCGTGTACGTACCCCGCATATCGCCAGTAAGCACCATTTCAGGCACATTCACCCACGGGTTGTAAGACGTGCGAGTTGGCACCACGTCGGTGCCCGGCGGCGCTTCAATCGCCGCCAGCGACACAACCCAGCGCTTGCTGTCCAAAATCACCAAGAAAAAGCTGCGCATGTCGGGTTTGGGCCAAGTGCAGGTGAAAAGGTCGAAAGAAACAGAATAAGGGCCAAGGTTAACCAAGGTCAACACAGAACCACCGCTGGTGTAGCCAGGCCCAAAAATATTCTTTGGGCTGAACATGAACGCCGTCGCATCCGCCGCCTTCAGTGTGAGGCCGTCATTGCTTACGCTCAAACTTGCACCTGAGAAAACCGGCACTGCATAGGTTCCACCCAAGCCGTCCAGGCTGCGCAAATTGGCGTTTACCTCGTCAAAAGGCAGGCCGATACCGGCCCGGTAAATTGGCGCCTTGGTGTCAATGCCCAAGTCAATATCAACTTTGGGCAACAGCATTTCGCCAGCGCCAGGTTTGGCACCGGCGCCCAACAAGCCTTGAATCGCCTCTTCAAGAGCGCCGCTCAACCGAGCCTTGCGGTAATCTTGTAAATTACCGGCTTGTGGACGCAGGGTGATTAGTTGCAGACCGTCAGGCATGGGCAACACATCAGCGGTGAAATCGGTCCCCGCGAATCGTTTGACACCCGCCGTCACCCGCACCATGGGCAGGCGCACCAAATCGTGGAGCGTATGACCCCGGTCAAATACACCGTCAAAAGGGGTTACGGCCGCCCAACTGGCCTTTTCAGTTACCGAATTGGCAACCACGGCGCGGATATTGGCAGTGGGGCCGGCCAAGTTGGCGGGCGACAAACTAGCGCTGGCGTCTGACAGACCATTGATCGACGCAAAGTCAGTAGTGAAGCCGCCACCGGCAAAGTCAGTTTCAGCAGCCGACCAGGCTTTCAGGCGCGACCACGGCCCCAAAGTGTCGGTGGATTGGAAGTAACCCGTGCGAAAGCGCTGCCCTCGGCCTGCCCAAAACTGATGCGTGACCCTGCTGGTTTGCATTGTTCCCACGTACTGCACGGGCGCGATGTCGAACCCACTGCTGTTGATCTGCGCCAAGGTGTCGCCGCTGGAGGCTGCTGTCAAATCGCGCAGCAAGGCGTAGGTTAAGGCGGGGACTGCAACCGCGTTAATCGGTGAATACGTTGTGGTGTACGAAGCAAAACTTGGCGCACGGTCCATTTCTGCCGCCAGCTGCGTCACCGCCATTTTGCGATTGGCCGCCACCAGCGCCGCCATCGCCGCAGCATCCGGAAACGGGTCGGTCGCGGTGATGACCCCGGTGTTGCGGCGCGCCACATACTCGGGCACGGTGAGCTCCGTGGGTTCCACAAAAATGACGTTGCTTGAGAGCGTAGCGGCTGAGTTGGCGGCGGCAATGGGTGATGGATTGGCTGCACCGGGCGCGCTGGGGCTGGCAGGTGTTGCATTTGTGGCATCCACAACCGCCAAACCAGTGGTCTGTCCTGCGGGCGCAGAAGCTGTGGCAGAAGGCGAAACTGAGGTTGGTGAAGTGGGCGAAACGGCGGCAAAGCCATTGGACTCAGTCGGGGATGTGACGCTAGACGGCGCTACAACCGTTGCTGTTGCGCTATCAGGGGCAGTGGCTTTGCCCCCCAGCAAGCCGTCAATGCCAATACAAGCGACCCTAGAAGAGAAAAACGAACATATTTCGTCATCACAAACTCCCAGTTTCTTTATTCGTTCAGCCTATTTTAAGGAAACTGCGCCCACTAACCCAGCCTGTTTTTGGGTCATTCGTCACGATTTGGCCTATTCAAGCCAACCAGGCTACCGACTCGACAGGTGCCGTCTGCAGGTTTGTCGTCAGCATTCGCCGCTCAAGCGCAAAATTTCAATCAGCAAGGCCTCAGACACAAAATAACCGTGCTCACGCCATGCCGACAGCACTGGCTTGACGCTGGCAATCAAGCCTTGCCGTTTGAGCTGGGCCACAACCGTGCCGCTGCCAATGACCTGCACGCCCAGCCGAGTGGCAACGCGACGGGCGCGGCGCTCGTCAATCAGCGCCAACAAGGCATGTTGCAACGCGTACGACAGCACGGCGACTTCGCCACCGCCTAGGCCTTGGGCAAAGCCGGCGTCTAGCGGCCTTAAGGTAGCCGATGGAATGATCTGCAAGCGATTGGCACTTTGCAAGTCTCGCAAGATGACGGCACCCGGGGCGGATATGTCATCGGTGCATTCGTGCAAAACCGCCTCGGGCACCAGCAAACCGCCCAGCAAATCAATGACCTTGGGCAGAACGCCACCCACCGCCAAGGCAATCAGCGGCCCGGCGTCGGCAACGATGAGCTTGGCCTGCGCTGTCGGCTGCGCGGTGGCCGTCACGGGCCGGGAGGCAGCAAATGGGTTTGCAACAAAGCCAATTCAGCGGACAGATCGGTAGCCTCATCAACCATGCTGTAGCCGCACGCGCCCAAGTGTTGCAAATAGCGCGCATAGGGCAAACCAGCCAACTTGGCACCGGCTGCCACCGACAGCTCACCGTCTTGCACCAGTTTGTCGGCCAAAGCCACGTTCACGCCCGATTGAAGCAAGGCATCATTGAACGGCAAGGCGACAAACAGCGGTTTACCGTGTTTTGAAACCACTGAATACGCGCCGTTTTCAGCGTTGCGCACCAGTTCGCCCGTGTGTTCGCGCAAATCGCGCACTGCAAATGCTTGCATAGTTGGCCTCCTACTTTGATTGTGCCATCGTTTGATGGCACAAAATGGTAGCCCACACGAAATTGCGCCTTCCCCAATCCATCAATTCGTGTATTCTGTATACAGAATGCAAATTAAGCCCCAGCCTACGCGCCTTCGAACTTCCCATCCAAGGTCTCAAGCGCCACAAGCTGCGCCGCAGCCTGCGCCCCAACTCATCCAGATCGAGTCGTCACCCGATTTGGTCGATCAGGTTTACCGCAGCTTGCTGGACGCGATCAGCGACGGCACCTTGGCACCGGGGGCACGCATCACGCAAGAAGAGATTGCCGCGCAACTGGCGGTGTCGCGCCAGCCCGTGCTGCAGGCTTTGCGGCTGCTTAAAAAAGACGGCTTTGTGCTGGACGCGCCGGGCCGGGGCGTGTTGGTGGCCCCCATCAATGTGGATGGCCTGGTGCAAATCTACCAAGTGCGCAGCGCGTTGGACGCGTTGGCGGCAAGCTTGGCGGCCCGCGGGCGTTGTGTGATCGACGCGCACTTGATTGCGCAAGGCCGCGCCGCCGCGCAGGGCAACAACGTCAAAGCCATGATGGCCTCCGACGAAGCTTTTCACGCAGCCATTTACGCGGCCTCTGGCAACCCGCTGATCGCCGCCAGCGCGCAACTGCACTGGCAGCATATTCGCCGCGCCATGGGTGCGGTGTTGCAGGTGTCCACCATGCGCGAATCGATTTGGGACGAGCACGCGGCCATCGCCCAGGCCATTGCACAAGGCGATGAAGACGCCGCCGAAAACTTGATTCGCCAGCACGGCAATGACGCCGGGCGCAACTTGGCCCGCCAATTGACCGAGGCGCTCAAGCCTGAACCCAGTCACGCACGCGGCCCCGCCCTCACCTAAACCACCATCTCAGCCCAAAATTCGCCAACCCCAGGAGCCCCTTCATGAAACTAACCCCCGAACAAAAAGCCCAGTTTGACCGCGACGGTTACCTGTTTTTCCCCAGTTTGTTCACGCCGGAGGAAACCCAAAACCTGAACGCTGCCGTGCCCGGCCTGTACGAGCGGCGCGAAGACTTTAACGTGCGCGAAAAAGGCAAAGACGCGGTGCGCACCAACTTTGCCGCGCACATGTACAGCGAGCCCTTTGCCCGCCTGGCCCGCCACCCGCGCATGATTGAGCCGGTGGAAGATTTGCTGGGAGAAAAGTTGTACATGCACCAGTTCAAAATCAACGGAAAAATGGCGTTTGAGGGCGACGTGTGGCAGTGGCACCAGGACTATGGCACCTGGCTCAATGACGATTTGATGCCGACCGAGCGCGCCATGAACATCGCCATCTTTTTGGACGATGTGACCGAGCACAACGGCCCGCTGATGTTCATTCCTGGTAGCCACAAAAAAGGCGTGGTTGACGCCAGCCATGACCTGACCACCACCAGCTACCCGCTGTGGACGGTCAGCAATGACTTGATTCGGCAACTGGTGCAGCGGGCGGGTGGCAAAGAGGGCGGCATCGTCAGCCCCAAAGGCCCAGCGGGGTCGATGATTTTGTTTCATTCCTGCCTCGTGCACGCATCTGGGTCAAACCTGTCGCCGTTCAACCGCGTCGCGGTTTATTTGAGCCTGTGCGCGGTCAGCAACCACATTCGTCGCCACAAACGGCCCGAGTACATTGCCCACCGCGACTTCACGCCGATTGAGTGTTTGCCCGATGACTGCTTGGTCAAAGACTACGCAGTCAACTTGCCGTGGAGAGACGGCGTGCCCGCCACCGCCATGCAAACGTCGATGGACGAAATTGCACCTGAACGCAAAGTGGCTTGATCAAAATGAACTTGTATTCCAAACTTCAGCAACGCGCGGCAGACAACAAACCTATTCGCATTGGCCTGATTGGCGCTGGCAAATTCGGTTCGATGTACTTGGCGCAAATTCCGCGCACACCCGGCGTGCACTTGGTGGCAATTGCCGATTTGTCGCCCGATGCAGCTCGCGCCAACCTCGCTCGCGTCGGCTGGAAACCCGAGTTAACGCAAGCCAAATCTGCCCAAGCCGCGATTCAAACTGGAGCCACCTGGATCACCGAAGACTGGCAAGCGCTGGTGACGCACCCGCAAATCGACATCATTGTCGAATGCACGGGCAACCCGGTGGCGGCGGTCGAGCATTGCCTGCTGGCGTTCAAGCACGGCAAGCATGTGGTGAACGTGACGGTCGAAGCCGATGCCTTTTGCGGCCCGCTCTTGGCACGCAAAGCAGCGCAAGCTGGCGTGGTTTATTCGCTGGCGTTTGGCGACCAACCCGCTTTGATTTGCGATTTGGTGGACTGGGCGCGCACCTGTGGCTTCCCTGTGGTGGCAGCCGGCCGGGGCCACAAATGGCTGCCACACTTTCGCGAATCAACGCCTGACACGGTGTGGGGCAACTACGGCCTGACACCTGAGCAAGCGGCGCGTGGCGGCTTGAACCCAAAGATGTTCAACAGCTTTCTGGATGGCTCCAAACCCAGCATCGAATCGACTGCCGTTGCCAACGCCACGGGCCTGACCGTGCCCAGCAACGGCCTGCTGTACCCGCCTGCCAGCGTCGAAGACATTCCGTTTGTGACGCGCCCTATCAGCGAGGGTGGCGTGCTGGAGCGCAAAGGCATGGTGGAGGTGATTTCATCGCTAGAAGCCAATGGCCGCAAAATCCCCTACGACATTCGCATGGGCGTGTGGGTCACGGTCGAGGGCGAGACCGAGTACATCCGCAATTGCTTTGAAGAGTACAACGCCCACACCGACCCCAGTGGCCGCTATTTCACGTTGTATAAACGCTGGCATTTGATCGGCTTGGAAGTCGGCGTGTCGGTCGCATCCGTCGCCTTGCGCGGCGAGCCCACGGGCGTTGCCACTTGTTGGAACGCTGACGTGGTGGCCACCGCCAAAAAAGATTTGAAACCCGGCGACATGCTGGATGGCGAAGGCGGCTATACCGTGTGGGGCAAGTTGCTGCCGGCCGAAACGTCGATGAATATGGGAGGCTTGCAAGATGCTGTGAAGGGCGGTTTGCCGTTGGGCCTGGCGCATCAGGTCAAGGTGATTCGGCCGGTTAAAAAAGGCCAGAGCCTGAGTTGGGCCGACGTGGCGATGGACACTTTGACCGACGCCTACAAAGTGCGACGCGAGATGGAGGCGATGTTTGCGACAGCGGTGCCTTTGAAGAAGGCGGCTTGATTTTTGGATTTCACGGCGCTGTGGGTGGTGACCCGGTCACGGCGACAAGGCAAGTGGCATGCGGTTTTGGGTCGGAAGCACGCACGAGGTCGAAAAATGGGTCAAGCTTTCGCTTGGCCATTTTTTAGGGTGTGCCAAGGTCGTTGCCGCGCGCATTCCGACCCAAAGCCCGGTCCCCTTTCCTTATCACCGCGACCTGTAGGGCTGGGGTGTGGAGGCCGATGAACATCCGCCGTTTATCGCAAGTGTGTTTGCGCGAACTGCTTCAAATTGGCAGTATCCGGAAGTGTGCAATTGGGGTGAGAATGGTGTTTTGGGTCGATGCTTCGTGTTTCTTGTGGATTGCGGGGTTTGGCGCTAGTTTTAATGGAGCAAAGTGGTTATATGAAGACTAGGAGAATGTCGTTTTGTTGGGTTCAAGACGCCAGCTTACATTGCAATGCAACGCGGTGGACATTACGTCAGAGCGTATGAAGAACATCCAGGTTATCGACGGTGCCGTCAACTCGATGTATGACATCTTCCAAGCGCCGGAGGAAGAGTTTGCGCTGCTCTATCCGCCTGGAGAAGACGTTGCCTTTATCGATGAAGTCTACGCTCGGGGGCCGGGGGAAGAGCTCGGCGCTGCATTTGAGCGGATCTGGAAACGCCGGATTCCGAAGCGGGATGCTATGGGTATTCATGGCCTCTTGTTCTTCGAGCTTGACGTGAAAATGAAGTACTACCCGACGAGGCGTGATGAAGCGGCGATCAATCCCAATGGTTCACCGCTCCGTTAGCATTCGCTCTAACAATTTGGCCCAAGCGGACAAGCAACAACCGGTTGCCGCTTCGCCGCGCGTGTTGCGTGCCGTTGGTCTCAAACGTTAAATTTCACGCAATGCACCAGTACTAGTCCTCATCAAAATATAGCAAACGTGCTATATTCCAGACATGATGTGGGAGGTCAAATATCACGATGCCAAGTTGCAAGCTGATGTGCTGGCGTTGCCACCGGGCATTTTGGCTAGGTACTTTCATTGCACTGATCGCATGGTGGAGTTTGGACCGGATTTAGGAATGCCTCACACACGGGCAATGAGTTCGGGTCTTTTTGAATTGCGTTTGAAATCCCGGGAGGGCATTGGGCGGGTGTTTTACTGCACCATGGTGGATCGAAAGATCGTCATGCTCCATCAGTTTGTGAAGAAGACCGACAAGACACCGCCCAAAGAATTAGCACTTGCACGTAATCGAATGAAGGAGTGGAAAAATGTTGACCCATAAGCAGCTTCGAACCAAGGCATTGGCCATTGCCGAAGTTAAGACGGAATACGAGAATCTGGCAGATGAGTTTTCGCTTTTGGATGAATTCTTGAAGGCGCGGGCCGCGCAGGGGCTAACCCAGGCTCAGGTGGCAGAGAAAATCGGCACCACGCAATCGGCTGTCGCACGCATGGAATCTGGCAGCGGCAAACACTCACCGTCGCTTGCAACGCTGACTAAATACGCGGACGCATTGGGGTGCAAGCTGGAAGTTCGGCTAGTTCGCAGGCCGCGGTCGGCGGAAAATTTAGCTGGTCGTCCAAGGGCGACGCCGCGCAAACGCGTCTCGGCTTGACTTCGGCGTTGCAGCTGAAAACCCGCCCCCTAAAATTTCCAAATGCCCCGTTCGAAAAACCTAGGCATCAAAATGGCGTACTCTGCACGATCTTGTGCAGGGTAAGGGTTTGAGTTCCTTCGCAGTCGCACTATCACCTCTTTTTCAATAGTTTTTTTGCAGCCTCGTTAGGGCTTCGACCCGACACCCATCTCACCTTCATACCGAAAGTCTGAATTCATGTCTCGCTACATCCTTGCAATCACGTCGCTCCTCATGTTTGCCAGCGGAGGTTCTGGCGCGCAGCCGGTCGTACCCACTGGAGAACTCAAAGGGAGTGCATGGGTTCACACCAAAGACTCCCTTGCAGCGGCTGTCCAGCAGGCCGACGTCTGCCTTCCAGCTGCCGCAACAGGTGGTGCGACCTTCTGCGGAAAATTCAAGGACATTCCAAAGGTCAGCGCAAGGCAACTCCCTGTGCTCGTCTTCCTTCACGGCTCGTCTGGCCTCGGACTTAAAGCGATAGGCGAGTGGCAGCAATGGCTTGCAGGCCTTGGCTACGCCAGCATCGCCCCAGACTCGTTCGCATTGGCGGACCATGTGACCTATAAGTCGCCGATTGACAAGGAGTCCTATGAAAAAATTCACGCACTGAGAGCATCTGAAATCGCACCAGCACTTGCGGCTTTAAGGGGCCAGGCTTGGGTCGACTTCAGCAAGCTCATACTTGCTGGCACCAGCGAAGGCGCGGTTCCGGTCGCCCGTTACCCAGGCAATGAGTTCGCTGCGCGAATCTTGTACGCCTGGAGTTGTGAGGCAAACTACTTCGTTACAGAACCACGCAATGCGTTCGAGCCCAACAAACCCGTGCTCAACGTTATCAGTGCTTCGGACCCGTTTTTCTCTAAATCCAATGCCTGGTTGAGTCATCCAGACGCCCAGGGTCACTGCGGCGCGGCGCTCAAAGACAATAGTCGTGCGTCAGTCCTCTTGGTGCCCAACGCTCCGCACACGCTTCTCAACCTCTCGGCCACCCGAAGTGCCACAGCAGGTTTCCTTTCTTTGCTCGCCAAGCCCTAGCGGAATAGGGTCAATTGGCTTGGAAACATGAAGGCTCTGTTACCTAGCCGACAGCAGGCTTTCGTAGGGAATGTGCAGGCCGTCATGCAGCCGTTTCACCATTTGCAGACTCAGGCCGCGCTTGCGGTTCAGCACTTTAGATATTGGTTCCAACAAACTTGACCCAAGCGATTCCCGCCCGGTATTGCATTTCAGCGACCAAGCGGTATTTGTTGCCAGCAATGTTGAATACAACCCGGATGTTGCCGCAAATACTGGCATTGCTGTATTGATCTTTGACACTTTGCGGTGTTGCAGCGGTGTACAGATGGCCGGTCACGGCGAAAAGGCAAGTGGCATGCGGTTTTGGGTCGGAAGCACGCGCGGTTGCGAAAAATGGGTAAGCTTTCGCTTGGCCATTTTTTGGGGGGTGCCAAGGTCGCTTCCACGCGCATTCCGACCCAAAGCCAGGTTCCCTTTCCTTATCACCGCGACCTGCGGGTCTGGAACTTTGCGTCTGATCGACATCCGCCTTTTGTTGCGAGCATGTTTGCGCGAACTGGTTCAAATTAATAGTATCTAGAAGTCTGCAATTGGCGTGAGAATGGGCTATGGGCAGTTGCACGGTGTTTTGTTGCTTGCCAGGTTTGGCGCTATTTTTAATGGAGCAAAGTGGTTATATGAAAGTTTGGCCAAAGGCGTTCAATTGGGTTTTAGGCGCCAACGTACATTGCAGCGCGGTGGACATCACGTTATGCCTCCTAAGTATCGGCGCGTGATTGAACTGGAACTTTGGTCGCGACCATCGTTCAACTTGCCTATGGATGTCGGAAAGCAAGAAATTGCTCCACGATGTATCAGTGATCTGAAATTACCTGAAGGTGTCGTGCTTGGATTGTCAGAAATCCCAGATCCGATTCACTCAAAGAACCTTGGCACGGCGCTGGCTGCGGGTGAGCTGTCAAGACAGGAATTCGATGGATTTTGCACACGCAATGGGCTTGAGGCCGAGGTTAGTTCTATTGATAGCGCCGCAAAATTTCTTGAGTACGCCTATGGCCGGGGACTCGCTTGGGTTCACTTAACCGCGTCAGATGAAGGAGTTGCTATGGGGCAGCAAATAAATGCGTGGGCGCACTCCGAGGGTTACTGCCTCGTAGAGCCCTATAGCTATTGTTTTTTGAAAGAGGCTAGTCTTGAATATTTGCTTCCACCAGATGCATAACAGGTTGCTCATCGCGGACGCGCACCAGCAGGCTGCCGCATCGCGGCGCTTGCTGCGCGCCGGGCATCGCCAACTTTAGGCGTCAACCCCATGAACGAACTTGAACGCGCCGCCGGGCTGCCGACTACTGCACAGTATTTGTATGCCGAGCGCGTAGGCAATCAGCTTTTTGTAGCTGGTCAGGTGCCCCACGATTCCCAAGGACGAGTTGTGGGTGTTGACGACCCACATGCTCAAGCTCTCCAGTGCCTGAGCAACCTGAAGGCATTATTGGGAGTTCATGGTTTCGCAACTTCCGATGTCCGCCAACTTGTCGTCTACGTTGTCGGAGGACAAGCCAATCTGTCGGCGGCTTGGAAAGCCATCGCAGACTCCTTTGGCGGACAGGCACCCCCAGCAACGTTGTTGGGCGTTGCAGGTCTAGGCTACGCTGGGCAGTTGGTCGAAGTTGATGCCACAGTGCTCAAGGCATAGCGCGTCGGTCGTCGAGACGCGACGTGACGCCAACAGCTTGTTTGACACGGACACCCGAGAGCGCCTGCGCTTTGGGCACTCCTGCTCCTTGGCCGTTGGTCAACGTCGAAGTTTTGCATGCCTCCAGCCATGAGAATTCCACACGATATCGAGGTGAAATTTACTTCTTGACTTCGGCTGAGGGCGGGAGGTCAACGCCTGCGCTTGACGATTACCGGCCACAGTTTTATTAAGATGGTCATGATTGGGATGCAAGGCATGTCTACCCCGTTCCTGTGATCGTGTTGGATGGCGTCGCAAATGAGCGGTCCGCCCTACTGCCATTGCGGCCATCGCTAAAACAAACGTTCTTGTCGATGAAGCCTTGCACGTATCCGCTTGTGACCGGTGCGGTATAGCCGATTTTTGAAAAAATTAACCTGTAGGTTACTTTTTATCCAAAAAAACCCCAAAACAGTCATTTTGCAACAAAATAGGTCTCTAGCTCTCTAATTTATTCAATAATTTGCTATTTATTTTATAGCATTTTATTTTGCGAGCTGTTGGTACCCAAATCAGCCGAATTTTGCAATCGGCCTATCTGATCGGTATCGTTGATCCATCAATTCCGAATCTTCCCGAGTCTCCACATGACGGTTTGCCGCCGCGTCCACAGTTGACAAAGCCACAGCAGGCCAAATGCAGTTCTTCTGTTTTGACAAGCAATTGAATGTGGCCGCCAAGGTGTTGGGCATTGCAATTTTTTCTCCAAGCTGAGCGGTACTGCTGGGGCCAGTCACGGCGACAAGGCAAGGGGCATGCGGGAGATGGTCGAGCAGGCAGAGAAGGGCAGCACTCTCGGCGTGCACGGACACACGGTATCTACTCACGGAGAAGGCGGGGAAATTGCGTAAGGCGCAAATCGACGAATTCGGCGGGGACGAGCTTGAACGCATCGTCGAAAAGAAGCTCATGGCGAACTACGTGTACAACATGGATTGTCTTGAAGACCATGGTGTCAAGAAGTTCAGCCTCGTGATCGAGATCGAACGCGATCAGGGCTATCCTACAAGACTGGCGACAGCTTTCGAATACAGACCCCATGAGCGAACGTTGCGGCTCATCACGCTCCATTGATGAAAAATTTCTTTGCGTCAAACAGATTCCGCACTGCACCCCTGCACCCCCACACCCGCCTGCTGTATCGGCAATTCATCAAAAACAAGACTGAGCGTGGTGATTGGGCAATGCGACCAGATGCTATGAATGCCTCCCTCCTCACGGGGACACCGTGGAAGAGGGAAACATCGCAAAGCAACTGGAGCACACATGGCCACTCAAACACGCACGCAGACTGACGCGCACCGGGCAATCCAACAACCCCAAC
>JANNCN010000182.1:0-23744 GCA_031386665.1 Rhodoferax sp.
CAGATTATTTTTGCCGATGCCGACCTGGACGCCGCCATCCCCGCCATCATCAATGCCATTGTGCAAAACGCGGGGCAAACCTGCTCGGCCGGCTCACGTGTACTGATCGACCAAGCAATTTACGAGCCACTGCTTGAGCGCCTGGGCCACGCCTTTGAACAGCTGCGCGTCGGGCCTGCTTCAATGGATCTGGACGTTGGCCCGCTGATTCGCCAAAGCCAGCAGCAGCGCGTCTGGGACTTTTTAAGCGATGCGCAGGTGGCCAACATACCGATGGTGGCACAAGGACAAATCGTTGACGAAGCACCTGAAACCGGTTTTTACCAAGCGCCCACCTTGCTGCGCGATGTACCCGTTCACCATCGCATTGCACAAGAGGAGGTGTTTGGCCCAGTGTTGGCAGCCATGAGCTTCAAAGGCGAAGACCAGGCCATCGAGATGGCCAACGCCACTCAGTTTGGTTTGGTCGCTGGTATTTGGACGACAGACGGTGGGCGTCAACTGCGCATGGCCAAGCGGGTTCGAAGCGGCCAGGTTTTCATTAACAATTACGGCGCTGGTGGCGGGGTCGAGCTGCCTTTTGGCGGCGTAAAATCAAGCGGCTACGGACGCGAAAAAGGGTTTGAGGCCCTGTACGGCTTCACCACCCTCAAGACAGTTGCGATCAAACACGGCTGATAAAAATAAGGAAACAAACGATGTTCAAATTTTTGGGATTTGGCAAAAGGAAACCCCCCACGTCATCACAAACGGCCCGTACCAGCACCCGACCCGGGCATGATTCAATCTCGCCCGAGTCGCGCGGAGTCACTTTGCAGCATTCAGATGTGCAGCGCGAACTGGTTCGCGTGGTCTTGAAAGACACCCTGCGCCTGCATGGCATTCCCGCGGGCTGGATCGCCTGCGAAGTCACCGGCATTTCGCACCGCAATATGGACGACGAGCTGTTCGTGCACCTGATCATCATGCAATGGAATGACGCCTTGATTCGCTACGCACCGGCGCTGCAAGGGCAGCTCATACAGGGTCTTGATCGGTTCGAGCCCGGCGTTGACCACTCCAGCTATGTGGTGTCCTGGATGTTTTCGCCCAATTGCAAATGCCCTTACACCCAGATGCCCGATCCGCGATCCTGGAGTCAAACCTTGCAGGCGCAGCCCACGACCGCACCCACACTCACGTCCGCACCCAGGCCCGCAGCGCCGCTTGCACCACCCGCAGCGCAAACACCAGCCGCAGGGGGCAAACCAAAGTTCGATTTGCCTCCGTCAGCCATGGATGACCGGCGGGACAACGACTTTGCACCAACTGAGCCTTCGGCCATGCGCTGATTTCATGTTCGACCACCACCCTGCTTCAACCGAAAGACCTGTGTGCGCGTAAAAAACAAATCCATCATCATCACGGGCTCAGGGGGCGGCATAGGCGAAGGCATCGCTCGAAGGCTGGCCGAGCAAGGGGCCAGCGTGCTGGTGAACGATATCAATTCTGCGATGGGCGAAAAAGTTGCCGCCAGCATTCGCCAAGCGGGTGGCGTGGCCTCTTTTTTTGCAGCCGACGTCACCCAATCGGCCAGTGTTGCGGCCATGGTCAAGGCGGCAGTTCAACAATTTGGCAAGCTCGATGTCATGGTCAACAACGCTGGTTGGACGCACAGCAATCGGCCCGCGCTGGACGTGCCAGAGGACGAATTCGACAAGTGTTACGCCGTCAACATGAAAAGCATTTACCTGGCCACGATTCATGCGGTGCCGGTGTTTCGGGCCACCGGAGGCGGTGTTTTCATCAACATTGCCAGCACGGCTGGCGTGCGGCCCCGCCCGGGTTTGACTTGGTACAACGGCTCCAAGGGTGCCGTCATCACCACCAGCAAGTCATTGGCAGCAGAATTGGGGCCCGACAACATTCGGGTCAACTGCATCAACCCAGTGTTCAATCCAGACACCGGACTGTCTGCCGCATTCGCCGGTGGCCCGGTCGATGAGGAGCGAAAGGCCAAATTTCGGGCGTCAATTCCGCTGGGGCGTTTTTCAACTGCGCTTGATGTGGCCAACGCAGCCCTTTACTTGGCCAGTGACGAGGCGGCTTTCATCAGCGGGGTGTGCATTGAAGTTGATGGGGCGCGGTGCGTTTGAAGACTGACAGCTTGCCGCGAGTGGGTAGCTTTTGACGATAATGGCAATTTGTCGCTGTGGTTCAAGGGCAATAGCTTCTTGCAAACCGATAACACCTTAGCCGTGGTCTGATCGCTCGCTATGACTGAACGCATTATTCCCCTGGTCGATCTGCGTCACGCCGGGCTGGCCCTGCCGCCAGGTGCCAGTCGCCCCTTGCTTGCCGCAGGGCTGCTGGCCGACCAACTGGGTCGCCCACTGCGCGACCTGCGCATCAGCGTGACTGACCGCTGCAACTTTCGCTGCAACTATTGCATGCCCAAAGAGGTGTTTGACAAAGACTACGCCTACCTGCCGCAAACCTCGCTGCTGTCTTTTGAAGAAATCACCCGCATTGCAAAGCTGTTTGTAGCGCATGGTGTGCGCAAAATCAGGCTGACGGGTGGCGAGCCGCTTTTACGTAAAAACATTGAGGTGCTGATCGAGCAGTTGGCCCTCCTTCGCACGCCAGAGGGCGATCCGCTCGATTTGACGTTAACCACCAATGGCTCATTGCTGGCCCGCAAAGCCAAGGCGCTCAAAGCTGCGGGGCTGAACCGCGTGACCGTCAGTTTGGACGGCCTGAACGATGACGTGTTTCGCAGCATGAACGATGTTGACTTTCCGGTGGCAGACGTTTTGGCGGGCATTGATGCGGCACAAACCGCTGGTTTAGGGCTTGACGCGTCTGGAATTTTGAGTGGGCTCAAAGTCAACATGGTGGTCAAACGTGGCACCAATGACGCCGAGATTTTGCCTATGGCGCGGCATTTCAAGGGCAGCGGCATCACCTTGCGTTTCATTGAATACATGGATGTCGGTGCCACCAACGGCTGGCGCATGAACGAAGTCTTGCCTTCAGCCGATGTGGTTCGCCTGATCCATGCCGAATTGCCGCTGCTGCAGCTGGACCCATCGTCGCCTGGGGAAACCGCAGAACGCTGGGGATACGCCGATGCAATGAGTCAGCACGACAAGTCTGCGGGCGAAGTCGGCGTTATCAGCAGTGTCACGCAAGCCTTTTGCCACGACTGCAATCGCGCTCGCCTGTCCACGGAAGGTCGGCTTTACCTTTGCCTGTTTGCCTCGCAAGGCCACGACCTGCGTGCTTTGATTCGCGGCGGCTCCAGTGACGCCGCCATTGAATCGGCGATTGGCCACATTTGGGGTGCCCGCACCGACAGGTACTCAGAATTGCGAAGCGAGATGGCTGCGGACTCGACCAGCGGAGCCCGCCGGGTCGAGATGAGCTACATCGGCGGCTAGCTAGAAAGGCCACCGATGATTCACCTTTCCGAAATTTCTGCCATTGTTCTTGCGGGTGGTCGCGGCCTTCGCATGGGTGGCGTTGACAAAGGCTTGCAGTCCTTCAACGGCACGCCGCTGGCATTGCACACCCTGGTGCGCCTGCAAATGCAAAGCGGCGGGTCGCTGGCGCAGGTCATGGTCAACGCGAATCGCAATTTGGCAGCTTATGAAGCCTTTGGCGCTTCAGTCTGGCCCGACGTTTTGGCTGACTACGCCGGGCCCTTGGCCGGATTTTTAACAGGGCTTGAGCGCTGCGAAACCCCGTACCTCCTTACCACGCCGTGCGACTCTCCGCTGTTTCCGATGGATCTGGTGGAGCGACTCGCCACAGCCATGTCTGCCAACGACGCCGACATTGCCATGGTGTCTGCCCCCGAGCTAGATGCGTACGGCAATACCTCCATGCGGGCGCAACCCGTGTTTTGCCTGCTGAAAGCTGAGTTGCTGGAAAGCCTGGTCGAGTTCACCCATCATGGCGGCCGAAAAATTGACGCTTGGACGGCCTTGCACAAAACCGTGCTCGTGCCGTTTAATCAGGTTGACGATGACCCCCGCGCATTCTTCAATGCCAACACCCTCGCAGAGCTGCAATCGCTCACTGAATCCGACTTGCCGCCAGTCGCAAAAACTTGACATTGACCCTGACCCCGCCCTCGCAAGCTTTGGCAATTGCGCCTAAAAACCCATGAAGACCTTGGACCAGATCGCTGCGGAACTGCAAGGCTATGACCCACTGGCCTTGAGCGCAACGGCGGTCAATGAATTTTTGTCCCGTATGGTTGAGCCCATCCAACAAACAGAAACCTTGGGTATTTTTGATGCCCTAGGCCGGGTGCTGGCTGAAGACTTGATCTCCCCCCTCAATGTACCGCCGCACGACAACTCAGCCATGGATGGTTTTGCCTTCGCTGGCCAACAACTGGTGCGGGGTCAAAAGCTCCAACTCAAAGTGGTGGGCACTGCCATGGCAGGTCGCGCTTGGCATGGACAGGTGCGCTCCGGCGAATGCTTGAAAGTGATGACTGGCGCAGTCATGCCTGCAGGACTCGACACCGTGGTGCCGCAAGAATTGGCAACAGTGCAGCAAATTGGCGGTGCAGAATTCATTTCAATTCAATCTGGAGTCCTGGCAACGGGAGACAACCGCCGGTTGCTAGGGGAAGACATTCAGAAGGGTCAGGCGGCCCTTCGCAAAGGTGCCACTTTGTCGCCTGCGGGGCTGGGCTTGATTGCCAGTTTGGGCCTGGGTCAAGTCTGCGTTTGGCGCAAGCTTAGGGTCGCTTATTTTTCGACCGGTGACGAAATTTTGAGTTTGGGTGAGCCACCGCGTGAGGGTGCGGTGTACGACAGCAACCGCTACACAATTTTTGGCTTGCTGTCACGGCTGGGTGTAGAGGTTATCGACCTGGGTGTTGTGCCAGATCAGCCCGACCTTTTAGAAGCCGCGTTTCGACGCGCTGCACATTTGTCAGACGCCATCATCACAAGCGGTGGGGTCAGTGTTGGCGAAGCGGATCACACCAAGGCCATGATGATGAAGTTGGCGAACCACCCCAGTGGCGACGGTGGCGTCGCGTTTTGGCGGATTGCCATGCGCCCTGGCAGGCCGATGGCGGTTGGGCGCATTGCCCGCGACTCAGACTCGTCCAGTGGCCTGGGCGGCACCGCAGTCTTATTTGGATTGCCTGGCAACCCGGTGGCAGTGATCGTGACTTTTTTAGCATTTGTCCGCCCCGCTCTTTTGCAGATGATGGGCAGTACGGCAAAGCCCTTGCCGTTGCTCAGAGCCAGCAGCGCTGAAGTGATTCGCAAAAAGCCAGGAAGAACAGAATACCAACGCGGGATCGTGAGCACTAGGCCCGACGGGTCTTTGCAAGTCAAAATCACGGGCAATCAGGGCTCAGGGGTGTTGAGTTCTGTCACAGCCGCCAATGGCCTCATTGTGTTGCATCACGACCAAGGCAATGTCGCGATTGGCGATCAGATTGACGTGATGATGTTTGACGGTGTGATCTGAATTTTTGCTGCTCGTCACGCGCTTGACATTTCAGGTTTGTCCGCCTTTTCAGGGCTTGGCAATGCGGCTAATATGCAAGAGCCTCTGCGACCCCCGACGGGCCGCCGCAACCAACTCAACCCTTCCCTGCAAGGAGCATTCATGCCAAAAGACTTCACCACGATGGAGAACAGCAACCCTTCGTCCAACCCCAGCATTCACGATGTCAGCCTCGTAGACCGACGCACAGTTTTAGGGGCGGGCGCTTTCTCTGGCTTGGCAGCTTTGTTGGCGCCCTTCGCTTCTTTGACAGGATGTGCCGCAGTGGGAGTGGCCGGGCCCAAGCTGGGCTTCAAAAGCATTCCCGTGGGCATGGGCGACAAACTGGTAGTGGCAGATGGCTATATCGCAAAGGCCATTGCTGCATGGGGAGAACCCATAGGCCTGCGAGGGAACATGCCCGCATTCAAATCGGATGGCTCGAACAGCGCCGCAGACCAGGCAGCCCAAATGGGCATGCACCATGACGGCTTGGAGTATTTTGCAATCAATGGCAGTTCGACTCGGGGCCTCATTGCCATCAATCACGAATACACAGACGATGGGCTGCTGCATGTGGGCGGGTTTGCCAACATGAATCCAGAGAAGGTCAAAAAATCTCAGAACGCCCACGGCTTGTCAGTTTTTGAAGTGGAGTTGAAGGACAACAATTGGCAGATGGTGCGCCCCTCTCCCTATGCAAGACGCTTCACAATGGACGCGCCCTTTTCAGTCAAGGGCCCTGCCGCCGGTCATGCCTTGATGAGAACCTCAGCAGACCCTGCTGGGCGAACGGTACTGGGCACACTCAACAACTGTGCGTCCAGCCAGACGCCATGGGGCACTTATTTGTCAGGCGAAGAAAACTGGGCTTTCTATTTTGGTGGGGCTGATTCGCCCACGCCCGACCAGCTGCGATGGGGGGCACGCAAAGCCGGCGCTTACCAATGGGACAAGTATGATGCTCGGTTTGATCTCAAACAAAGCCCTAACGAATTTCACCGATTTGGCTGGGTTGTAGAAGTTGACCCATTTGATCCCACCAGCACCCCAGTGAAACGCACAGCCTTGGGCCGTGCGGCACACGAAGGAGCCTGGGTAGGGGTGACGCAGGACGGTCGCGCAGTCGTCTATTCAGGTGAAGATGCCCGATTTGAGTACATCTACAAATTTGTCAGCCGCGACAAAATTTCGCCTGCCAGCCTGGGCTTGACCAAAGCGCAGGCCAACAAGGACTTGCTTGACCACGGCACACTTTACGTGGCAAGGTTTGACGCAGACGGCACTGGCCGATGGTTGGCCCTTGTGCAGGGCCAAGGCCCTTTGACCGCTGCCAATGGTTTTGCTGATCAAGGTGAGGTGGTGATCAAGGCGCGTCAGGCCAGCGATCTGCTGGGGGCCACCAAAATGGACCGCCCAGAGTGGCTGACCATTGACCCGAAGAGCGGGTGGGTTTACTGCACTCTGACCAACAACAGCGCGCGTGGGCAGCCCAGTCAACCCGACTTAGATGCTGCAAATCCGCGCGCGAACAACACCATGGGGCAAATCATCCGCTGGAAAGACGACGGCGATTTTGACGGTGCCGGTTTCAAGTGGAATCACCTGGTGTTAGCAGGCGACCCGGCCAACACGCGACCTGAAGCCAAAGGCAACATCAACGGTGACATTTACGGTTGCCCAGATGGCATCGCGTTCGACAAACGCGGCGTACTCTGGATTCAAACCGACGCGCACGCCACTCAAATGTACAAAGGGGAATTCAGCAACATTGGCAACAACCAAATGCTGGCCTGCGATCCGTCAACCGGAGAGACGCGGCGCTTTTTAACCGGGCCTACAAACTGTGAAATCACGGGCGTTACCTTCACGCCAGACGGGACTACGGCGTTCATCAATATTCAACATCCCGGCGAAACCCCCACTGACCGAAGTGACCCGAAAGAACCGGCAAAATTTTCAAATTGGCCCGATTACCAAGCCGGTGGACGGCCACGATCAGCCACCGTCGTGATCCGAAAACTCGATGGCGGCGTGATCGGAGCCTGACTTCAGCGGGTGACCGTCAGCGTGTGAGGCGCATCGACCGCAGGAATCGGTGTGTCGATGAGTGCCAACTCTTTTTTGGCGCCCGGCGCAAATTTGCGCGCCAGCAAGGTGTACATGGTGGGCACCACAAAAATAGTGAGCAAGGTGCCGAGGCTCATGCCGCCCACAATCACCCACCCAATTTGCTTGCGGCTTTCTGCACCGGCGCCAGAGGCCAGCGCCAAAGGCAGGGCACCCAACACCATGGCACCCGTGGTCATCATGATGGGGCGCAGGCGTTGCGTGGCCGATTTTTTGATAGCGGCCATCGTTTCCAGCCCTTGCTCTCGCAATTGATTGGCGAATTCAACAATCAAAATACCGTGCTTGGTGATCAACCCCACTAACGTGATCAGACCGATCTGACTGAAGACGTTCAGGGTTCCGCCAGACCATTGCAGCGCAAGCAAAGCCCCCGCCATTGAAAGCGGCACGCTGAGCATAATGACAAAGGGATCAATGAAGCTTTCAAACTGCGCGGCTAGCACCAAAAATATAAACAACAGCGCCAAGGCAAACACCAATGTCAAGGAATCTGATGATTTTCGAAACTCCCGGCTGATACCGTTCAGGTCGGTGGCATAACCCGGCTTCAACACTTTTTGAGCCGTCACATCCATGAAATCCAAAGCCTCACCTACAGAGTAAGTGGCGGACAGGTTAGAGGTGATGGTGGCCGAGCGACGTTGTCCAAAATGGTTGAGTTCGCGCGGTACCACGACCTCTTTGATTTTGACGAGTCCAGAAAGTGGAATCATTGCATCTGCCCGACCGCGCACAAACACCTTCTCGATGTCGTCCGGTGCATCCCGTCCTGAAGCGGCGGTTTGCACAATCACGTCATACTGCTCGCCATCGCGTTTGAAGCGAGTCACGCGGCGGCCGCCCAGAACAGTTTCTACCGTGCGGGCAATGGCATCCACGCCAACTCCCATGTCAGCAGCGCGCTCTCTATCGACTTCAAGCTTGATCTCGGGCTTGTTCAAGCGCAAGTCACTGTCAACCTGGACAAAACCGGGGTTCTTGGCCAATTCATCCTGAAAAGCCCTGACCGTTTGGGCAAGATTTTGGTAGCTTTCACTCGTGATGATCACGAAGTTGATGGGTCTTTGGGTAAAGCCTTGTCCTAAGGACGGTGGCGTGATGGGAAACGCCGTCACACCCGACAGGCCCGAGATACGCGGGGTCATCTCTCGCGCCATTTCAATCGTGGTGCGGGTGCGCTCCTCCCAAGGTTTGGCTCGAAAAAACACGTTCCCTTGCGCCACCGTTGGGTTGCCGATATTAGCAAAAATTCGATCAAACTCAGGGAAATTTTGGCCAACACGCTCAATTGCCGTGGCATAACGATTGGTGTACTCCAGAGTGGCACCGTCGGGGCCACTGATTTGTGCCAACACCACACCCCGATCCTCAATGGGCGAGAGTTCACGTTTGATATCGCGCAAAACCGCCCACGACACAACAGCGCTGCCTATCATGACCAAAATGACCAGCCAACGGTGCAGCAGCGTCCAATCCAGCACATGTCCGTAACCCCGCGTGAGGGAGCGCAAAGCGCGCTCCATGCCGCTGTCAAACCAGTTGGGCTTTGGGTTGTGCTTGAGTAGCAACGACGACATCATGGGTGACAAAGTCAGGGCAACCAGCCCAGACACCACGACGGCACCCGCCAATGCCAAGGCAAATTCAGTGAACAAGCGCCCAGTGCGCCCAGGAGCAAACGCCAGTGGCGTGTAAACCGCCACCAGCGTCATGGTCATAGCGACAATTGCAAAACCCACTTCTCGGGCCCCTTTGATGGCGGCCTGAAAAGGCGCCATGCCTTCTTCAATGTGGCGGTAAATGTTCTCCAGCATGACAATGGCATCGTCCACCACCAGTCCAATCGCCAACACCAAGGCCAACAAGGTGAGTGTGTTGATGCTGAAGCCCGCCAGCGACATCAAGGCGAAAGTGCCAATCAAGGACACTGGAATCGTCACCAGAGGAATCAGGGACGCTCGCAAGGTTCGCAAAAACACAAAAATTACCAGCGCTACCAGTACGGACGCTTCGACAATGGTCTTGAACACCGCCTTGATCGACCGATCAATGAACACAGAGTTGTCGTTTGCCACTTCAATCTGAACACCGGGAGGCAAATCACGCCGGACTTTGACGAGCAGTTGTATGACCCCGGCTGAAAGCTCCAGCGGGTTGGCAGTGGCTTGGCGGATGACACCCACACCCACTGAATCACGGCCATTCAAACGCACACTTGACCGCTCTTCGGCGGAACCCACCTGAACGCGGGCGACATCGGCGATGCGCACGGAGGTCCCGTTAACAGTGCGAATCACCACCTGCGAGAACTCTTGCGGGCGCTGCAAGTCGGTCGCGGCAGTGACGTTGAACTCACGCAAACGGCTCTCAATCCGACCTGCGGGGACTTCTAGGTTCGAGCGGCGCAACGCGTCTTCAACATCCTGAATCGTCAGCCGGTAGGCAGCCAGCTTGTCGGTGTCCAGCCAGACCCGCATGGCAAATCTGCGCTCGCCAAAAACCAGCACATCGGCTGCTCCTGCTGCAGTTTGCAAGATGGGCTTGACCAAGGTGTTGGCCATTTCTGAGAGTTGCAAAGCATTGTGGGTTTCAGAGCTCAAAGCGAGAAAAATCACGGGAAAGGCATCGGCTTCGACTTTGGCGATCACCGGCTCGTCAATCCCCTGAGGCAAGCGCTGCCTGACCCGGGTGACTTTGTCGCGGACGTCGGCAGCGGCAGAGTCGGCGTCGCGGCTCAAGGCGAAACGAACCGAAATGCCACTGCGCTCCTGGCGGCTGGTTGAGGTGATCACGTCAACCCCTTCTATGCCAGCCAGCGAGTCTTCCAACACTTTGCTCACCTGGCTTTCCATCACTTCACTGGACGCGCCAGAGAAACTGGTGGTGATGGAGACCACGGGTTCGTCGATCTTGGGGTACTCGCGCACAGCAAGTCGATTGAAAGACACCGCGCCAATCAACACGATCAACAAGGACAAAACAGTCGCAAAAACCGGGCGACGAATGGAGGTTTCAGCCAATTGCATGAGGGAGACTCCGGTTTGACCTAGCGGCTGGTTGGCAGAATAGGAGCGGGGCTGGCTGGAGCCCCGGGCGGCGCACTTGCGCTTGATAGAGGGGGCGAACCGGTTGGCACGCTCGCCGATGGGTTTGGCGCCTGACTGGTCGATGGGCCAATCGCGGGACCAGAAGCGGCAGATTGTGGCGGCCTTCCCAGTTCCACAATTCGCAAAGGCGTTCCATCGCGCTGCAAACGTTGTTGCCCAGCCAACACCACGGTTTGCCCCTCGGTGACGCCCTCGGTCACTTCAACCTTGCCCTGCCTGCGAACGCCCAACTTGACTTCTTGGCGAAGCGACACAAATTTGGTGTCTGGCGGAAGGTTGGCTTTGACAACTGACGGTACTTCCTCGGGTTCAACCACTTTGATCACAAACTGGCGCCCCGCCTGCGGCACGATGGCTTCCTCAGGCAATACAAGTGCCCCTTCGTTGACAGAAAACACAGTGTTGACCCGCGCGAACATGCCAGGTCGCAGAGGTGCGGGGCTGCCCCCACCCGCTTGCATGGGGCGTGCTGCACCGCGCGTAGAGGGAATTGACGGCGTAGCGGCACTGGCCTGAGCGGGAGCGGCTTCTACCGGACAAGGATTGGCGTCTGGCGCGGCCCTGCCCGGCCGATTTGCGCTGGCAGACGCGGCACCCCCTGGCAGCCCTGCAGAAGCGGAAGACGTGCGACCCGGGCCCGGCGCTTTTGCCGCTAACGGTGCCGCCTGGGAGGCGGTTGGTTTACCAGAGGGCGATGCTTGTGGCGCGGCTGGTTTGCCCGAGGGACTGGCGCTGTTTGCACCCCCCTGAGCACCTGGACGGCCAGTCCCGGGTGGGCCACCCCGGCCGCCACCTTCACGGGCTGGTTCGCCCATGTTGTTGGGCAAAACGGCACGCACCCCGACAGAGCGGCCATTGGCATCCAGCAGAGGGTCGATGGCTTCGATCCTGGCCTTGAAGGCGCGGCCCGCGAACGCATCCAGCGTCATTTCAACAGGCTGTTGCAGCCGAATTTTGCCCAAAAATCTCTCGGGCAAGCGAAAGTCAACATACATGCTTGAGAGGTCTTCGAGGTTCACCAAATCAGCGCCGTCTTTGACGTAATCACCTAGATTGACCACCCGCAGACCCACCGTGCCGTCAAACGGAGCAGTGACGGTCATGCGCGACCAACGAGCGCAGGCCAAAGACAGCTGGGCTTCAACCACCTGCAAATTGGCGGCGCTTTCATCGACCACACGTTGGGCGACAAAGCTTTGCGCGACCAACTCCTGATTGCGCTTTAGATTGGCCTGGGCAATCGACACCTGGGCCTGCGCCTGTTTGATCTCTGCACGTTGCAGCACATCATCGAGTTGCACTAAAACCTGGCCTTTGCGAACCCTAGCGCCATCTGCAAAACCCAGCAATTTGACCCGTCCGGCCACCTCGGGGCGCAACATCACGCTTTGGCGCGATCGCAAAGTGCCCACCGCCTGCGCGTCGTCTTGCAATGGCTGCTTTTCAACTTTGGCAATTTCAACGCCCGCCGCTCGCGCGGCTGATGCGGGTGCACCGGGTGCCGTCGCAGCGGCGCCGCTTTGGGGGCCAGAATTTGCGCCAGCCACTTCTTGCGGGTCTCTGGGTTTGGACTGGTACCACCAGGCCGCGCCAGATGCCAATGCCATGCCGGCAACCGCCACTGCCGGGTAAATTAGTTTGGATGCCATGTTGTCTCACTCATTATTTTGGTTGCATGCGAATTGCATTCACCCGTATTTTCAATTCCACTTTGGCCTCAAGGCACTCCAGTCTTCAGTCCGGCTCAATGCCACTACCTGGCCAGGCCCACACCCCGGTTGGCCAGAGCATCGGCACGTTCATTGCCAGGGTCACCTGCATGGCCTTTGACCCATCGCCAGTCAATTTGGTGGCCAGCACCTGCCACAACGGCATCCAGCTTTTGCCACAAATCGACATTTTTAACAGGCTGTTTGGCGGCCGTTTTCCAGCCTCGGGCTTTCCACCCATGAATCCACTCGGTAATGCCCTTGCGTACGTATTCACTGTCCAGGTAAAGAATCACATGGCAAGGTCGCTTCAGCGCGTTCAGAGCCTCGATGACGGCGGTAAGTTCCATGCGATTGTTGGTGGTGGCAAGTTCGCCGCCCATCAATTCCTTTTCGGTGTCGCCACCCATCAGCAGGGCGCCCCAACCGCCCGGCCCTGGGTTGCCTTTGCAAGCGCCATCGGTGTAAATAGTGATCGTGTTCAAACAAATTTTCCTTCAATGATGACCCTGGCTGCGGTTGGCAACCGACACTGGCGCTCCGGCGCGGCTGGGCACGGATTTCCAAGCGGGGCCGACCAAGCGCATACCGCGCACTTTTTTGACCGCCACCAAAAAATAAACCGCACCCAAAATGGGCCACCAACGCTCACCTACCGGGTCCATCCACTCGCAGCGGTTCAACCACTTTTCGGTTCGCACAGCGGGCCGGTAGCAGCCAAAACGGCCCATTTCGACTTCAAAACCGAGCAGACGCAACCAGTCCCGCATGCGCCAATAGCCAATGAAATCGCCGCCCTGGGGCAAATACAGTTCGCCAAACCCCAACCGTTGGTAGGCGTGGGCACGGCGTTGCCGCAAACCCCACAAGCTGGCAGGGTTCAGCCCCAATATGACCACCCGGCCTTCAGGCACCAACACACGCTCAACCTCGCGCAGTGCTGCATGGGGGTCTACATCGAGTTCAAGCGTGTGTGGCAGCACGACCAAATCCAGGCTGTTGGCTGAAAAAGGCAAAGCCGCAAAATCAGCCCATAAAGCCGTTGGCGTGGTGGTAGCTGATGGGTTGCCGACTTTGGAATTGACCAGCCAGCGGTGTGGCATGCGGTTGGCCCGAAGCGCGTCAAGTGCGCAACCACCGAGTTGCACCGCGTGGTAGCCAAAAAAGTCGGTCACGGTGGCATCCAGCTGCGCCTGCTCCCACGCCAACATGTAACGCCCGGGTGGTGTTTCAAACCAGTCTTGCAAACCTATAATTCCACCACTCATGCGCACTTGCCTGTATTTGCTTTCACTTTGTCTTGTTTCCAACGTTCCGACAACTTTTTGGCTCTGCGCGACTGACGCCATTCGCCCCTAAATTGTAGGCGCACTCCATGATTCTAGTGAGCCTGCCGTTCCACGGTATTTACTTCGGCAACCCAATTGAAGGTCTTTCAAGTCCGCGCGCTTTTGCCCGGCTTACCGCGAGCCCATTCCTATGACTTTATTGCCATCTTCGATGCTATTGCCGCTCTTTTTGACAATAGCGCTGGCTGTTTCAGGCTGCGCCAGTACGCAAAATGCCGCCTTCTCAGGCACCCCAGCCGACGCTTCAGCTTTGGGCACGTACCGCGGCACGCAAACCAATTCGCAGGCAAACCCATTGCCAGCCCCGACAGACAAGACCAATCCATCAGCAAGGGTGGCAGGGTCACCCGCCTTGGCAGAACCCTATTTTCCAAGCGGGGCTTTGAAACCCATTTCTGCGGCTGAAGCCTCGCGCCTGGGGGTTGCCGAACTTGCCGCTCCGCGCGATTTGTGGGAGCGCATTCGCCGCGGCTTTGCCATGCCCGACCTCCAAAGCGAGCTGGTGGCAGACCGCGAGCAGTGGTACACGGCGCGGCCAGACTATATTTTTCGCATGACCGAGCGCTCGCGAAAGTACCTGTTTCACATCGTAGAAGAACTTGAACTGCGCAATATGCCAACCGAACTGGCGCTGCTGCCATTCATTGAAAGCGCCTTCAACCCGCAGGCGGTTTCAAGCGCGAAGGCAGCTGGCATGTGGCAGTTCATGCCAGCAACAGGCAAGTATTTTGAGCTGAAGCAGAACGCCTTTCGCGACGACCGCCGCGACGTTTTGGCGTCCACTCGCGCCGCCCTGGACTACCTGCAAAAACTGCATGCACGGTTTGGCGACTGGCATTTGGCGCTGGCTGCCTACAACTGGGGAGAAGGCAGCGTGGGGCGCGCCATGACCAAAAATAAAAATGCAGGCTTGGCCCAAAGTTACCTTGATCTTGGCATGCCCGCTGAAACGCGCCTGTACGTGCCCAAACTTCAAGCGGTCAAAAACATCGTCAATAGGCCGCAAGGTTTCAGTTCAACTTTGCCGCTGATCGAAAACCACCCCTTTTTCCAGACCGTCACCATCACCCGTGACATTGACGTGGCACTGGCAGCCAAGTTGGCCGACGTGTCGGTGGACGACTTCAAAGCGCTGAACCCGTCAGCCAACCGCCCGGTGATATTGGCGGCGGGCACTCCGCAAATTTTGCTGCCCTGGGATCAAGCAGCGATTTTTCAAACCAATCTGAGCAATTTTGCCGGACCCCGTTTGGCCAGCTGGACGGTGTGGACCGCCCCTGCCACCATGAAAACTGCTGACGCCGCCAAGAAAGTTGGCATGTCAGAGAGCGAACTGCGCGAAGTCAATCGCATTCCGGCGCGGGTGATGATTCAAACTGGCTCGACCTTGTTGGTTCCCAAGGGCCAGCAAGTGGCCAATGACGTCACCTTGCATGTGGCGGACAACGGCCAAATCGCCCTGTCGCCCGAAATTTCAATGCAACGAACCGTCTTCAAAGCGGGCAAAAGTGACACCGTCGCCAGCGTCGCCAAACGTTACAAGCTCAGCCCTGCCACCGTGGGGCAGTGGAACCAATTAAGCGCCAGCAGCTCGTTCAAGGTGGGGCAACAGGTGGTCTTGCAGCTGCCGGTTCGGGCCAAAAGCGCCGCCACGCAAAGCGGCACACGCAGTGCTGTACGAAAAGCGGGTACCTCAACGCGCCGATCAGCCAAGATCAGCAGCGCCAAGCCGCAGTCCCGTACCAAGCCCGCCAAGCGAGCGACAACACGGGGCGGCTAACTTTGGCACTCAGGCCAAATTGGCCATTTTTTGCAAAAAAAGAACCTGCAGGTTTTTTTTTATGAAAACAAGTCAAAATATCAATAAAAACAGCCTCTAGCTCTCGAATAATATAGATAGTTTGCTATTATTAAAATAGCAAAAAAATTCCGTTGATTGCTTCGCTTTTCGGTCTTGAGACATGTCACTAACCGTGTGTCGGAAACCAGAGTCCTTCAATGAAATTGTGTTTTCCTGTACTTATAGGTTTGCCGATCTAGTCTGGCGCTGCCTCACGCTTGCGAAGCGGCCCGACCTTGCGACCGACTTTCGACTGGGTCAGTCAAGCCTTGAATCGGTCCTTGGCGCGCCGTGCAAACTCGTTGGTGTAGGTCCGCGCCAAAGCAATTTTCTCGGGTTTGACCGCAGGCTCTAGCTGGGTCAAGACCCTGAGCGCCGTTTTGGCGGCCTCTTCCGAAATCAGGCCATCCAGGGCCAGTGCTTCACGTACTTTGTTGAAAGCAGACAGGTAAAGCCCCCGATCGCCCAGCAAATAGGCTTCAGGCACCGTTCTGATGATGTCACTTGGCCCCGCAGTTTGCAGCCACTTCAGGCTGCGCACCACCGCATTGGCAAGTGCTTGCGCCGTGTTCGGATTTTTCTGCAAAAACTCAGCGGGCGCAAACAGGCAACAAGCCGCCATCGGCCCGCCAAACACGGCCTGTGTGCCCATCAGCGTTCGGGTATCCGCGATGATTTTCACTTCGCCTTTTTGCTCCAGCATCGTCATGATCGGGTCGATGTTGCTGATCGCGTCAATCTGCCCAGACCGCACCGCGGCCAATGCTGCCCCAGAGGTGCCTACGCCTACAAACGTCACGTCCTGTGGGCTCAAGCCCGCACGCGCCCAAAGCAAACTGACGACTCGGTTGGTGGACGAACCCAGCATGCTGACGCCAATTTTTTTGCCTTTGAGATCCGCCAAAGCCGCGAAATTGGGCATGGTCTTTGTCGAGACCCCCACCACAATCTGCGGCGCTCGCCCCATCAGAACAAAGGCTTGGCAAAACTGATTTTTGCTTTGCAATGAGATGGTGTTTTCATAGGCTCCACTCACCAAATCTGCAGCGCCAGACTGCATGGCCTGCAAGGCGCCTGGGCCGCCAGCAAAGTCGTTCAGCTCGATGTCCAGACCCTCAGCTCTGAAAAAACCCAGCTGATCTGCCAGGGTCAAAGGCAATTGGTAAAACGAAGTTTTGGCGCTGACAGCAACCGTGACTTTGGATTTTTCAAGCCGGGTTTGTGCCACAAGTGAAGGGCTGGCCAGCAGCGCTGCGCCCGCCGCAGCGGCCACAGTAAAGCGGCGTCGGCTGCAATTCACCTCGCCACCCGCCGCATCTGCCGCATCCGTCGCAGCTGCTGCACCCGTCACATTCACCACCGCAGCGGTCATCGCGAAAGCGGCATCGGCGACCGTCCCTGTGCTTACCATGGTCTCTCCTCATTTTTTTAGTTTTTTGATTTCCTCAGAGATTAGCAAGCCCAGCCATGCACCGCATCGGGAACATCCCGAACGGGTAATCACGTAGAGGTTTTCCGCAACCTGGCGCAGGGCCCTTGGGCAGAGACTGCCGGAATTTAAATAATTAGCGCCGGTCAGTCAGGGCGTGCGCAATGGTGCCAAGGTCGACGTACTCGAGTTCACTGCCAATGGGCACGCCCCTTGCCAAGCGAGTCAGCACCAATCCTCGAGCCGACAGCGCTTCCGAAATCACGTGCGCCGTGGCCTCGCCTTCGGCCGTGAAATTGGTTGCCAAAATCACCTCGGTGACCACACCAGCGGTCGCGCGATCAAACAGTTTTTTAAGGCCAATGTCCTTGGGCCCAATGCCGTCCAGTGGGCTCAACTTGCCCATCAACACAAAATAGACGCCCCGGTAGGCGCCTGTTCGCTCGATGGCGGACTGGTCTGCCGGGGTTTCCACCACACACAACTTGGTTTGGTCGCGCCGTGCGTCCAGACAGGTGGCGCAGATTTCAGCTTCGGTGAAGGTGTGGCACAGCTCGCAATGCTTGACCGTCGCCACAGCCGCCGCCAGCGCACCTGCCAGCGCCTGCGCGGCCGGTCGGTCATGCTGCAACAAATGAAACGCCATGCGCGACGCCGATTTCACCCCTACACCCGGCAAGCGGCGCAGCGACTGAATGAGAACGTCAAGCGAATTTGAATCAGCCATGGCAAGCATCAAAAGCAGGTTTTCTCGGGGCAGCACCCCATAGACCCGCGCAGCGGCGGAGCGTGGGGGCAACAATTTCCCGCCGGGCCGCCCCAAGGGAAATTAGCCCGCTCGGGGGGCAGCGACCCGCGCAGCGGCGGAGCGTGGGGGCCATATCCGGTTTTAGAACGGAAACTTCATTCCACCCGGCAAACCAGGCATGCCCGTCGTCAACTTGCCCATCTTTTCTTGCGATGTTTCTTCGGCCTTGCGTACCGCCGCGTTGAAAGCTGCGGCAACCAGGTCTTCCAGCATGTCTTTGTCGTCGGTCAGCAAACTGGGGTCAATCGTGACTCGGCGCACATCATGCTTGCAAGTCATGGTGACCTTGACCATGCCCGCACCGGACTCGCCCGTCACTTCCACAAAGCCCAGCTCGTCCTGGGCCTTTTTCATGTTGTCCTGCATGGCTTGCGCCTGCTTCATCAGTCCAGCCAGTTGCCCTTTGTTGAACATATTGAATCCTTAAAAATAGTATGAATGAGTATTGAAATGAGTCTGAAGCCAGAGCGCTCACACCAATCACGCAGGTTTGAGGCTTCCGGGCACGATTTTCGCTCCAAAGTCGCGCATCAAGTGTTGAACATAGGGGTCATCGAAAATGATTTTTTCGGCAGCCAATTGGGCTTGCGCCGAAGCCGCCGCATTGCGTTTGGCAGGGCTGTCAATCACGCGCCCAATTTCAACCACCAATTTCACGTCATGTCCTGTAGTTTGCAGTGCGGTTTGCAATCGGTCACGGCTGCCAGACTGGTTGAGTGATTCGCGCTCCACGCGCAGCAACCATTGGTCGGTGTCGCGTGCGACCAGTTGAGATTGCAGCCCCAGTTCTCGAACCAGAGCCGAAATGGCATCTGCAGCAATCAGCTTTTGCACCAGTGGATGCCAAAAATCTCCGTCTTCGGTCAGCACAAGACTTGCAGCGGCAGCTGGGTTGGCAAGGCTCTCCGCAGGAGAGTCCGCTTGAACTCGCACGGGAACCGAACCGCCTTGAGTGGCTGACAAACTGCTGCTTGGGCGAGCTCGCGAATTTGCGCCTGTGTCCGGCGCAACGGGTGAGTCCACAACTTGAAGCACCTGCCCTGGCGGCGCTTTGGGTGCAGGATTCGCTGCGTGATCTTCGATCGCCTGCTCACCAGGTGGTAGCTTGGCTTGAACGGCGTCAGCGACCTGAATTTCGTCTGCGCCAAAAGGGGCCGAAGATGGCGCCTCAACAGCAGAAAAACGCCCTGCGGGACGGGCGCCATTTGCACTTTCGACACTTGCTTCACCAAAGACACCAACAATTGACCCGACACCTGCCGAGCCACTTTCAGCGTCAATTAGAGTTTTTTTTTCAGCCACCGCGTTGCCAGAACCGTACACGGGCGCTGTTCGGGTGGCTTGCGCTGCTGTGGTCGCCGTTTGCGCCGGTTTGAACGCCAACAAGCGAAGCAGTACCATGGTCAAGGCGGCGTATTCGTCTGGGGCCAAACCGAGTTCTGCCCGTCCATGCAAACACAGGCTGTATAGCAGTTGAGTCTCGTCGGCTGGCATCAAAGCCGCCAATCGGGCCGTGTCTAGGGCGTCCGGATCCGTGTCTTCATCATGGGCGGGTACCGCCTGAAGAACCGCCATGCGCTGCAACACTGTGCTCATTTCTTCAAGCGTGGACGCCGCACTCAAACCATTCAGGCGCAAGGCCTCCGAGGTTTCAACCACCACGCGACCCTGGCCCTGCGCCAAGGCTTCGATGAGGCGAAACACGTAACTGCGATCCACGCTGCCCAGCATCTGGCGCACGGTGGAGGTCTCAACCTGGCCGTTGCCGAAAGCGATGGCCTGATCCGCCAAAGACAAGGCATCGCGCATGGACCCGCGTGCGGCACGCGCCAGCAAGTGCAGCGACTGCACTTCGGCAGCAATGCCTTCCAGCCCAAGAACATTCACCAAATGCTCTCGAATGGTGTCGGGCGCCATGGGCCGTAAATTGAACTGAAGGCAACGCGACAACACTGTAACAGGCACCTTTTGCGGGTCAGTCGTGGCCAAAACAAACTTCAAAAACTCGGGCGGCTCTTCCAACGTTTTAAGCATGGCGTTGAAGGCATGGCCCGTGAGCATGTGCACCTCGTCGATCATGAACACCTTGAAGCGGCCTTGCACGGGTTTGTAAACAGCCTGCTCCAACAGGGCTTGAACTTCGTCGACCCCCCGGTTGGATGCCGCGTCCAACTCGGTGTAATCAACAAACCGCCCGCTGTCGATGTCGGTACAGGCATGACAAACTCCGCACGGAGTGGCCGTGATGCCACCCTGCCCGTCCTGGCCTTGGCAGTTCAAGGATTTGGCCAAAATACGCGACACCGTGGTTTTGCCAACCCCGCGAGTTCCCGTAAAAAGATAAGCGTGGTGCAAACGCTGCGTCTCCAGCGCGTTGGACAAAGCCCGAACGACGTGCTCTTGACCCACCATTTCTGAGAAATTGCGCGGGCGGTATTTGCGAGCAAGCACGAGATAAGACATGCCGAGATTCTAAAGGGGGCAGCGACCCACTCAGCGGCGGAGCGTGGGGGCGAAATTTCCCGCTGGGCCGCCCCAAGGGAAATTAGCCCCCTCGGGGGGCAGCGACCCGCGCAGCGGCGGAGCGTGGGGGCAAAATTTCCCGCTGGGCCGCCCCAAGGGAAATTAGCCCCCTCGGGGGGCAGCGACCCGCGCAGCGGTGGAGCGTGGGGGTACAATCAGCCCTGACGGGCCTTCCCGCATGGTAAAGCGGCCAACCGGGTCAGATGGGGAACCAAGCAGCCCTAACTGTGGAGCCAGTGCCGGGGTCAAGGCTCGTCAACTCAATTTTTCAGCGCCTGCTAAGAGGCACCCAAATTCGGCGAAGTCGGCAATTTTTAGTGCGCGAACACCCGATAAATACCCCACAAGACAACTCCCAAAGCCGTCCAAATTACGAGCTTGAGCAACGGGTTGACCGATTGTTCGTCACTCTGGTCCCGCGCCGCGCTGCGCGACCCAGCTTCGTAACCACTGGCTGGTCCCAAAATCGAAGGCATTGTTGTGTCGCGTTCCATGTGAGATCCAGCAGTTAGTGGCCATTGAAAAGAAGTGTCACTTAATTTTAATTGCGACAACAAAAAAATTGCTAACAATTTGTTACGTATTTACCCTTCGACGTCAATTTCCAACAGCATCGCAGGCGCGCCCAATCGGCCGTTGGGCGGCTCATCCAAACTGCAACACGCCGTCATCCACCCGCCCAAAGCGAAGCAGCATGATGTCTTTGGGGTAGTTTTGGTAGAGCCGCCATGGCGCTTTGGAGCCTTGCTTGGGGAACAGGTGCATTGACCGCGCGAAGTAGCTCGACGAAAAGTCCACCCAAGGCTCCTCGGTAACAGACGCATCGGTGTTTCGCGGTGTGCACTGGGAAATGCCGCGCTTTTTCATGTGCTTCAGCAAACGGCAAACGTACTCGCAAGTCAGGTCGCACTTCAGCGTCCACGACGCATTGGTGTAGCCAAAACTGGACGCCAAATTGGGAATGCCGCTGTACATCAGCCCTTTGTAATTGAGCGTTTTGGCCATATCGACGGCCTGGCCATCCACAGTCAACTGCAAGCCACCCAGAACCTGCAGGTTCAGGCCTGTCGCTGTCACGATGACGTCAGCAGGCAGGTGTTCGCCAGACTTCAATTGCACCCCTGTTACGGTGATGGTGTCAATCTGGTCGGTCACAACCGATGCCTTGCCAGATTTGATCGCTTCGAATAAGTCACCATCGGGCACGAGGCAAAGCCTTTGCTCCCAAGGGTTGTAACGCGGTGTGAAATGCTTTTTGACGTCGTAATTGGGTCCCAACGCCATTTGAACCCCGCCGAGCAACAAGCGCTTGACTTTGGCCGGGTCGCGTTTGCACAGCCTGAAGATGTACATCCCCAAAAAAACCCGCTTCCATCGGGTGATTCCATAGGCCAGTTTGGGTGGCAAAAAGCGCCGCATTCGGTTGGCCATGGCGTCTTCAGAAGGGCGAGCCACCACGTAAGTCGGCGAGCGTTGCAGCATGGTGACATGGCCTGCCGTTTTGGCCATCGCGGGCACCAAGGTGACTGCGGTCGCACCACTGCCGATGACGACCACCTGCTTGCCCGCGTAGTTGATGTCTTGCGGCCACTTTTGCGGGTGAACGACGACACCCTGAAAGGCTTTGACCCCAGGCAAGTCAGGCGAAAACCCTTCCTTGTAACTGTAATAGCCAGCGCACATGAACAGGAAATTGCAGTTGATTGTGGCGTTTTGAACTGCGTGGTCTTGCCCGTTTTGAATCTGCACTTCAACCGTCCATTTGGCGTCAACCGAAGACCAGGACGCCGCCTTGACTGAATGCCCAAATCGAATGTGCCTTTCAATCCCGTTGTCTTTCGCCGTTTCTTGCACGTACTTCAAAATGGACGGCCCGTCGGCAATGGCTTTGGCCTCTTGCCAGGGCTTGAACGAGTAGCCCAAGGTGTACATGTCCGAGTCAGAACGCACGCCCGGGTAGCGGAACAAATCCCAGGTTCCACCAATGCTAAGTCGGCCTTCCAAGATCGCATAACTTCGGTCTGGGCAATTGGTTTGCAAGTGGTAGGCAGCCCCAATGCCGGAAAGTCCCGCACCGACAATCAGGACGTCAAAATATTCAATAGTCATAAAGGCAATGATTGCAGCAATCGGAGCATTCATTGTCTCCCGAGTGTCAAGACTAGTGCACGCTCCTTGCTGGCAAGGCTTCAGCCCATTTGAACAGCGTTTTTGCGCTTCAAGCTGGCTTACACTTATTCAGTGACCCAAGCGACCGAATTGCCCCAACCCGACGAGAACGCTCGCGACAACATGTCGTCCGGGTTTTCCACGCTTTTCAGACAAGATTCGATTAAAAGTGAAGCGACCACTTCCCAGCCCGAGTTTGCGTCTTCCCTAACGAGTGGCAATCGCCCGTCCAACCATGCCGATTTAGGACATTTTGATGAGTTGCGCGGCCATGAAGAGCGACGTACGTCACCAAGAATTGAACCCAACCGTTTGAACGCTAACAGCCTCAACGCCCCCTGGCGGCAGTTTCTAGAAAATCTCGAATCCGATGCACTGGGCAGCCTAGATCAGCGTGCCGCCAGTTTGGCCCGTCAAATTCACGACAACGGCGTCACCTACAACGTCTACTCTGACGCGGGTGGTCCACAACGTCCATGGTCGCTTGACCTGCTACCTTTGATCATTCCCGCGACTGACTGGCAGTACATTGAAAGTGGAATCAGGCAAAGGGTGCGACTGCTAGATAAGATCATGTCCGATGTTTATGGCCCGCAGACTTTGCTGTCTCGCGGACTGTTGCCGCCGGCCCTGGTGCTCGGACACCCTGGTTACCTGCGGGAAATGAATGGCTGCAAGCCCGTTGGCGGGACTCATTTGCATATTGCGGCCTTTGACCTGGCCCACGGGTCGGACGGCCATTGGCGGGTGGTTTCGCAGCGCACTCAGGCACCCAGCGGCTTGGGTTACCTGCTTGAAAACCGATTGGCCGTGTCGCATCTCTTTGCTCAGGGCTTTGACGCCATGAAAATTCAACGGCTTGCGGGCACTTACCGCGCGCTGCTGGACGGCATCAAGGCCATGAGCCCCGCTGGCGCGGAGTCGCACATTGCGCTCTTGACACCTGGCCCCTACAACGAAACTTACTTTGAACACGCCTACCTGTCTCGTTACCTTGGCTTGACCCTGGTCCAGGGTACTGACCTGATCGTGCGAGACCAGCACCTCTATTTGAAAACATTGAAGGGACTTGAGCCGGTTCACGTGCTGCTCAAACGGGTTGACGACCAGTTTCTTGACCCTCTGGAATTGAAGGCCGATTCGACCTTGGGAGTGGCTGGGTTGATGCAAGTCATTCGCGC
>JANNCN010000195.1:0-15090 GCA_031386665.1 Rhodoferax sp.
GCGTTCGCGCGGATTGCTGTTTTATAGACTGCTTGAACAAGCCGTCGTCACAAAGCCAGTGACGTACCGCAACATTGTCGATTTGCCCAAAAAATCAGCAGAAATTACGCCTGTGGAGCTAAGGGGATAGCCCACCCTGCAGGTTCTTTTTCTTGAAAAAACCGTTAAAAATGCCAAATTGTGAATTAAAAACGCCTCTAGCTTTCGAATTTATTCAATAGTTTGCTATCATTAATGTAGCAATTGTGACTTACATACTTTGACGTGCGAGCTGTGGCTTACCTGGCGGGGACAACAGCCTTAGAGGCATTGGAAGAAGGCGCAGGGGCGGAGGACGCAGTGGAAGAAGGGGCAGGGGAGGCAGTCGCAAGGACTGAAGTCGCAGGCACCGGCGCAGAAGCAGTTGCACCCGGTGCAGCGGCCATCAAAACCCCCGCAACGCTGGCCGCTGCAGCCGCTGCGGTGGCTCCTGCTGCGCCCACCAAGGCCAGCGGTACGTCAGACGCTAGTCGGGGCTTGCCAATTGGCGCGGGGGCTTGCGCCTTTTGCACGGCGGCAATGTCTTCAGCGCTTGGGTACTGGCCCAACACCCAATAATCAAATACGCGCCTGGCGATGGGCGCTGAATTGGCACCCCCGAAACCTGAGTTTTCAACCACCAGGGCCAAGGCAATGGTCGGCTTCTCGGCAGGTGCAAACGCCACAAACAAAGCGTGGTCCCGGTGGCGCTCATCGATGTTGGCGGCGTTGTATTTTTCATTGGCCCTGATGGCGATCACCTGCGCGGTGCCAGTTTTGCCACCGCTGCTGTAGGCGGCACCCCGGAAGGCGTTGGCCCCTGTGCCTTCAATGTTCACGCCCACCATGGCCTTGCGAATGATGTCAATGTTGGCAGATTTGGCGACAGACTCGCCCGCTGCCTGGTGCACCGTGTTGGCTTGCGCTCGGGTGACCACGTCTACCACCTGCTTGACCAAATGCGGCTTCATTTTGATGCCATCGTTGGCCAGCGTGGCTGTGGCTGAAGCCAATTGCAGCATGGTGAAATTGTTGTAGCCTTGGCCGATGCCCAGTGAAATCGTCTCGCCTGCGTACCACTTTTGTTGATCGGCCCGTTTGAAGGCTTTGCGCTTCCAGTCGGTCGAGGGCAACAGCCCGCGCACCTCGCCAAAAATGTCAATGCCCGTCGGGTCGCCAAAACCCAGCCGCTTCAACTGCGCATGCATCACATCCACCGTCATGTCATTGGCCAAAATGTAGTAATAGGTGTCGCAAGACTGCACGATAGACCGGTACATGTTGACAGTGCCATGGCCTCCTTCTTTGTCGTCCCGAAAACGATGGCCGCCCAGCATGTAGAACCCGGGGTCTTGAATCGACTGTTCAGGCGTTCTGTGGCCAGTCTCCAGCGCCGCTAAGGCCATGAACGGCTTGTAGGTCGAGCCCGGTGGGTAGGTGCCACGCAGCGCCCGGTTCAAAAGCGGTTTGTCGGGCGATTCGTTCAGCGCAGCCCAGCTTTCAGAATCTATGCCCTCAACAAACAGATTCGGATCAAACGTGGGTTTGCTGACAAAGGCCAGTACCTCGCCGGTTTTGGGGTCCAGCGCCACCAGTGCGCCCCGGCGCTCGCCAAACAGGTCTTCCACCAGTTTTTGCAGCTTGATGTCGATTGACAGCATCACCGTGCTGCCCGGCGTGGACGGGCTGGTGGCCAGCTTGCGCACGGCCCGACCACCGGCTGAGGTTTCGACCGAATCGACCCCGGTTGCGCCGTGCAATTGCGCTTCAAAACTCTGCTCAATGCCCAGTTTGCCGATGTATTCGGTGCCCCGGTAATTGGTCTGGTCTTCGTCCGCCCAGTCCTCCATGGCCTTCTTTTCAGCCTGGTTCACGCGACCGATGTAGCCAATCACGTGGCTGGCCAGCTCGCCATACGGGTAGCTGCGAAACAGCCGCGCCTTGATCTCGACCCCGGTAAAGCGGTAGCGCTGCACGGCGAATTTGGCCACTTCTTCGTCCGTCAGACGGGTGCGAATCGGCAAAGATTCGAAATTGCGCGACTCTTCAAGCAGCTTTTTGAAGCGCTTGCGGTCCCGCGCAGAAATCTCCACCACCTGGTTCAGCGCGTCAATCGTCGCCTCAAGGTTGACCACCTTGCTTGGCGTGATCTCCAGCGTGTAGGCTGAATAATTGGTCGCCAGAACCACACCGTTGCGGTCCAAAATGAGCCCCCGGTTGGGCACGATCGGCACCACCGCCGTGCGGTTGTTTTCAGCCTGCTCGCGCAAGTCTTCATGCCGCACCACCTGCAAATACACCAAGCGGCTGACCAACAGCACGAAGCAAAGCACCACAAACAGGCTCGCAATCAAGATCCGCACGCGAAAACGCGACAAATCAGCTTCGATATTGCGCAGTTCAGTCAAAACAATGCCCCCACGCTCCACCGCTGCGCGGGTCGCTGCCCCCCGAGGGGGCTAATTTCCCTAGGGGCGGCCCGTCGGGAAATTGCTTCGTTTTTAACCAACATGATGGTTCTAGAGTGGACGGTTCGCATCGGGATTCGGCGCGCGCCGCTGGGGCACGAGCAGCAAAATACTCACAACAGGCCACAAAATCGACTCAATCAGCGGTGCGGCCAGCATCCAAATGCCCGGAAACGCCCCACCGCCGACCATGCGAACAATCAGTTCAATGGCGTGCGCCGCCAAAAACAAGGGCAAAACCTGCAGTGCTTGCGATGGCACACTGAACCACAGCAAGCGCCGGTGAATGGCGATCGCCAAAAAGCTCAGCACGGAATAAGACAGCGCGTGCTGGCCCAACAAGGCGCTTTGGTGCACATCCAGGCAAATACCAAAGAAAAATGCGGTGCCAATGCCCACGCGCTGCGGCTGGTGCACGCTCCAAAACACCAGCACCAAGGCCAAAATGTCAGGCACCCAAGCCGCGCGACCCCACAGCCCCATGTTTTGCAGCATGTTGAGCGCCAACGCCAACAACAGGCTTGACCAAATGAAAAGGGGGTTGGCTGGCAGCAGCAGCTGCTGACCGGGGCGCATGATCATTTTTTGGCGCCCTTCTTTCCTGCGCCAGGCGGCACAGCGTCCACCGGGCGGGCGGCCACTTGGGTGGCCACGGGCGCCAGCACCATCACGTGCGCGGTGCCTGTGACCTGCGCCATGGGTTGGCAGTAAATGCGCGCAAACGCACTGTCGGCCCGCCGCTCAATCCGCTCAATTCGGGCCACGGGCAAGCCGGGCGGGTACACCGCATCCACGCCGCTGGTGGTCAGCAAATCGCCCACTTGCACGTCGGCATTGGCCGCCATGTAGCGCAGTTCCAGCATGCCAGCGTTCAAACTGCCATCGCCAAAAGCAATGCCTCGGGCACCGGTTCGGGTGTTCAAAACGGGTATCGCCTGGTCACGGTCGGTGACCAAAGTGACCTCGCTCACGGTGGGGTAGACGCGCGTCACTTGCCCCAGCACGCCTGACTCGTCAATCACCGGTGAGCCGGCGGTCAACCCCGCCGCCAAACCCTGGTCCACAATGACTTTGCGGGTGTAGGGGTCGGCTGCGTCGTAAAGCACCTGGGCGGCTACAGCCGGTGTGCCCACCCGCTCACGCAAGGCCAGCAGTTGGCGCAGGCGGCTGTTTTCTAGCGTTAGCTGTTCCACTTGGCTTGCTCGTTGCGACAACTGCCCCATCTTTTGTCGCGCTGTCACTTCAGAGGATTGCGCGGTTTGAAGCGACTCAAAATACTTGGTGCCGCCTTGCGTCCAAATGATGGGCTGCATCACCACCCACTGAACCGGCTGCAGCACGCCAGCCACCGCAAGGCGCAAAGGCTGCGTGACTTTGAATCGCGTGTCCGCCACCATCAAGAAAAGCGCCAAAGCACTGAACACCGTCAGTTTTGACAATGCCGACGGGCCTTGTCGGAAGAAAGGCGGCGGGGTTCGGTCTAGCGTACCAAGCGGCATGGTCAGGCAAGGTCTGCCATGGCTGGGGCTTTATTCCGAGGTGAAAATCGAGCCCAAACGGTCCATGCGCTCCAGCGCAATGCCGCAGCCGCGCACCACGCAGGTCAGCGGGTCTTCAGCCACCAGCACGGGCAGGCCAGTTTCTTCGGCCAGCAAACGGTCCAAGTCACGCAACAGCGCGCCGCCACCCGTTAGCATCATGCCGCGGTCGGCAATGTCTGCGCCCAGCTCGGGCGGGGTTTGCTCCAGCGCGTTTTTGACAGCCGACACGATGTTGTTCAGCGGATCGGTCAGCGCCTCTAAAATTTCATTGGATGAAATGGTGAAGCTGCGCGGCACGCCCTCGGACAGATTGCGCCCGCGAACTTCCATTTCTTTGACTTCACTGCCTGGGAAAGCCGAGCCAATGCTCTTTTTGATAGCCTCAGCAGTGGGCTCGCCAATCAGCATGCCGTAATTTCGGCGAATGTAGTTGATGATGGCTTCGTCAAACTTGTCGCCGCCCACGCGCACGCTGCCTTTGTAGACCATGCCGCCCAAAGAAATCACGCCTACTTCGGTGGTGCCGCCGCCAATGTCAACCACCATGGAGCCGCTGGCCTCAGATACTGGCAGGCCCGCGCCAATGGCCGCAGCCATGGGTTCCTCAATCAAAAACACGTCGCTGGCACCCGCGCCCAGCGCAGATTCGCGAATGGCCCGGCGCTCTACTTGGGTCGAGCCACAAGGCACGCAAATGATGATGCGCGGGCTGGGTTTGAAAATGCCACGCGGATGCACCATTTTGATGAACTGCTTGAGCATTTGCTCAGTCACCGTGAAATCGGCAATCACGCCGTCTTTCATGGGGCGAATGGCTTCAATGTTGCCGGGCACTTTGCCCAACATCGCCTTGGCTTCTTTGCCGACGGCCTGGATCGTTTTTTTGCCTTGGGGGCCACCTTCGTGGCGGATGGCGACGACCGAGGGCTCATCAAGCACAATACCCTTGTCGCGAACAAAAATCAGGGTGTTGGCAGTGCCAAGGTCAATCGCCAAGTCGGTAGAAAAATACCGACGGAATGCGCTAAACATCAAATATCCTCTCAGGCACAACGCGCGCTTCGGCTCATTGTCGCCATATTTACCATTTCCAACGGGGTCAACCAGCGTGATTTGGGCGTCTTAACTTGCTGGTGTGCAGGCAGTGTGCCAAAGGCGGGATAATACCCTATCCCCCGGTAAGCAAGGGCGCTTTGGCCCCCCATTTCGCCTGATTTACACCCAGTTTCACCTCAATTTTCGCTATGTCCCTGACATCTTCAGATATTTCCCGAATTGCCAACCTCGCCAGGCTGGAGTTGCAGCCTGATGAAAGCGCCCGAATGCTCGCGCAAATCAACGATTTTTTCGAAATTGTTGAAAAAATCAGGGCGGTGGACACGTCGGAGCTGCAGCCCATGTCCCACCCGTTTGACGGCAACCCAGCCAACTTGTCTGACATGGCTTTGCGCCTGCGCGATGACACTGTGAGTGAGCCGAACAACCGGGAAAACAATCAAAAAAGCGCGCCCGCAGTTGAGCGGGGCCTGTTTTTGGTGCCAAAGGTGATCGAATGATGTCGCAAACTTCCATTCACCTGCATGACCAAACGGTCGCCCAATTGGCCCAACAGCTGTCGCAGCGCAAAGTGTCTGCGGTCGAACTGGCCGAGCATTTTTTGGCGCGCGCCAAGACACACCAAAGCCTGGGCAGTTTTGTCGACATCAATGAAGAGGTCACGCTCAACCAAGCCCGCGACGCTGATGTGCGCTTGGCGCAGGGCACGGCGGGGCCACTGGAAGGCGTTCCTGTGGCGCACAAAGACATTTTTGTGACCCAATATTTTGCGTCCACAGCAGGTTCGCGCATGCTCAAGGGCTACCAGTCGCCGTTTGATGCCACGGTGGTTGCCAACTTGGCAAGCCAAGGCGTGGTGACATTAGGCAAGCTCAATTGCGATGAGTTCGCCATGGGTTCAAGCAATGAAAATTCGGCTGTCGCGCCGGTGGGTTTCGCTGGACCAAGCCCGGTCAAGAACCCTTGGGACACAAGCCGAGTACCGGGAGGCTCATCCGGTGGCAGCGCCGCCGCCGTTGCCGCTCGCCTGACGCCTGCCGCCACAGGCACCGACACAGGCGGTTCTATTCGCCAGCCCGCCGCTTTTTGTGGCATCACTGGTATCAAACCGACCTATGGCCGCGCGTCGCGCTATGGCTTGGTGGCCTTTGCGTCCAGCTTAGACCAGGCTGGGCCCATGGCTCGCACGGCAGAAGACTGCGCACTTCTTTTAAGCGCCATGTGTGGCCCAGATTTAGACCGCGACTCCACCTCGTTGGACATTCCCGCTGAAGACTTTTCGCGCGACTTGAACGCCTCAATTGACGGGCTGCGCATTGGTCTACCCAAAGAGTTTTTTGGCGATGGTTTGTCAGCTGATGTTCGTGCGGTGGTTGCCGCTGCGCTTGCGCAATACGAAAAATTGGGTGCCAAGCTGGTGCCGGTTTCTTTACCCAGAACCGAACTTTCAATACCCGTTTATTACGTCATTGCCCCAGCCGAAGCCTCCAGTAATTTGAGCCGCTTTGATGGTGTGAAATTTGGCCATCGCGCCGATCAGTACGGCGACCTGGCCAACATGTACAAAAAGACTCGCGCCGAAGGTTTTGGCGATGAAGTCAAACGCCGCATCATGATTGGTGCCTACGTTTTATCGCACGGTTATTACGACGCCTATTACCTGCAAGCCCAAAAAATTCGCCGCATGATTGCCGACGATTTCCAAAATGCATTCAAGCTATGCGACGTCATCGCAGGCCCTGTTGCGCCTACGGTCGCTTGGAAGATTGGTGAAAAGTCGGACGACCCAGTGGCCAATTATTTGGCTGATATTTTCACCTTGCCTGCTTCCCTGGCCGGCTTGCCTGGCATGAGCCTGCCAGTCGGGTTGGGTGCCCACAACATGCCGGTTGGCATGCAATTGATTGGCAATTACTTGCAAGAGGCCAAGCTGCTGAATGTGGCGCATCGGTTTCAGCGGGCGACGGATTTTCACGTTGCCAAGCCATCGGGATTTTGAACATGACGGACATTAACTCACCCCTGACCGCTGTGAAATCACCTCTGGTGATGGGCTACGAAGTCGTCATCGGTTTCGAAACCCACACGCAGCTTTCGACCCTAAGCAAAATTTTCAGTCGTGCTTCAACCGCCTTTGGCGCTGAGCCCAACACGCAGGCTTGCGCGGTGGATTTGGCGTTGCCAGGCACGCTACCCGTGATGAACAAGGGCGCGGTTGAGCGGGCCATTCAATTTGGCCTGGCCATTGGTGCTCACATTGCGCCGCGCAGCGTGTTTGCGCGTAAAAATTATTTTTACCCCGACCTGCCCAAGGGCTACCAGATCAGCCAGTTTGAGATTCCGGTGGTTCAAGGTGGGGCGGTCGAATTCTTCTTGGGGGACGAAAAACGCTCTGTGCGGCTGGTGCGTGCGCATTTGGAAGAAGATGCTGGCAAGTCGCTGCACGAAGACTCGTCTTTGGGGGGCGGTGGCATGAGCGGCATTGACCTGAACCGCGCGGGCACGCCTTTGCTTGAAATTGTGACCGAGCCCGACATGCGAAGCAGCGCCGAGGCCGTGGCTTATGCCAAAGAGTTGCACAAAATCGTCACCTGGATTGGCATTTGCGATGGCAACATGCAAGAGGGCTCGTTTCGCTGCGATGCCAACGTGTCGGTGCGCAGACCGGGGGCTGAACTGGGCACACGCCGCGAAATCAAAAACCTGAACAGCTTCAAGTTCATGCAGCAGGCCATTGACTACGAGGTGCGCTGGCAAATTGAAGAGATTGAAGAGGGCCGCGCTATTCAACAAGCCACTGTCCTTTTCAATTCGGACACGGGCGAAACACGTGCGATGCGCACCAAAGAAGACGCGGCTGATTACCGCTATTTTCCCGATCCGGATTTGCCGCCGCTTGTGATTTCGGCTGAATGGGTTGAACAGATCCGCGCGGGCATGACCGAGTTGCCCCGTGTGATGGCAGCCCGCTTTGTTGCGAGCTATGGGTTGTCTGAATATGACGCGACGGCGCTCACTCAAAGCCGAGCCATGGCGGCGTATTTTGAGGTGACGGCGCAAGAAAGTGGACAACCCAAATTGGCCAGCAATTGGCTCATGGGTGAAGTGTCTCGGCGACTCAATTCAGATGAAATTGGCATTGAACAGTCACCCGTCAAAGCGGCTCAACTTGGCGAAATAATTCAACGCATTCATACAGGCGTCGTGTCCAACAACGCGGCCAAGCAGGTTTTTGATGCGCTCTGGCTGAACCAAGATCAGTCGGTTGACGCCATCATTGAGTCCAAAGGCCTCAAGCAGATGAACGACTCCGGCGAACTCGAAAAAATTGTCGCCACCGTCCTCGAAGCCAATCCCAAAAACGTCGCTGAATTCAAATCAGGCAACGCCAAAGCGATTAACGCCTTGGTTGGTCAAATCATGAAGGCCAGCGGCGGCAAAGCCAACCCTCAGCACGTGAATGATCTGTTGCGCAAGGCATTGGAGTAGGTCTGGGCTCGGCCTCAGCTTAGCCTTGATGTGGCCGAAACGAAGGCGAAATGAGGCCCCGACGCAGATCAGGGCTTCTTGGCCGTTTTGCCTGCATCTGATGTCGGCTGCGAGCGCAACAGCCACAGCGATTTGAGCCGCTGCAACTCTTCGTCAAACCGGGCGTTAACGCGTTTGATTTCGGCGTCTTGATCGACTATGAAGCGAGCCTGCACGGCCATGCTTTCCAGGCTTTCATCGACCTGTCTGCGAAGGCGCTGGGGCGCTTTGGTGGGGTCTTTTTTGTAAAACTCCATCTCCTCGTCCAGCACTTTGGCCTGGCGTTTCAATTCTTCAACCCGGTGGGCGGCGGCACCTTTCACGACGCTAATTTGTTTCAGTGCTTCTGCCCGTTCGGTGTCATGCACCGCTTTGGTGGGGTAGCGCGACAATAGCGCGCGATCACGGCGTTTTTCTTCAATTTTGCGGGCGGCTTCTTGCGCCACGACTTTTTCCTGATCCTCCAGGTCAGCCCGCTCTTGGGCAGACAAGGTGGGCCCAAGTTTGCCCTTCACCGTGCCGCTGGGGCTCAAGACCTTTTGCTCACGGTCAGTGCATTCGGCAATGGGGCGATCAGAGGTGAGCTTTCGGCCTTTGGAATCAACACAGGTGTAAATGCCATTGACAGGCGTTTGGGCAACCGCGCCCACGCTGCAAAATACGGCGACCACCCCGGTCAACGCAAAGGCCCAGGCCTTGCGCGATGCGCGCAGGGCGTTTTGACTGGTCATCATGAGTTTTCAGTGACTCCATAACGTTGCCGATAAGCCAGCACACGCTGGTGGTCTGCGGCCAACTTGCCCGCGCTGTTCTCTTGCAGATAGTGCATCAAGTCCGTCAGCTTGGCAATCGCGCAAACCTTCAGTCCGAGCTGGTCGCGCACGTATTGCACGGCGCTGTAATCCACATCAGCGCCGTTTTCAGTGGCCCTTTCTTGCCGATCCAGGGCGATCACCACGGCATGCGCTTTGGCACCCGCTGCGTGGATGATGGCGATAGATTCCCGCACGGCGGTGCCTGCCGACATGACGTCGTCCACAATCAAAACGCGACCCTTCAAGGGTGCGCCGACCAAGGTGCCGCCTTCGCCATGGTCTTTGGCTTCTTTGCGGTTGTAGGCAAATGGCACGTTGCGACCCTGTCGGGCCAGTTCTACCGCCAAAGCTGCGCCCAATGGAATGCCTTTGTAGGCGGGGCCAAACACCATGTCGAATTCGATGTCGCTTTGCACCAAGCGTTGGGCATAAAAAGCCGCCAAGCGGCCCAGCTTGGCACCGTCGTCAAACAAACCCGCGTTGAAAAAATAGGGGCTCATGCGGCCCGCTTTGGTTTTGAACTCGCCAAAGCGCAGCACACCGCAGTCCAATGAAAACTGAACGAATTCCTGAGCTAAATTTGGAGTCGAATTGATCTGCACGTCCCACCATCCTGTAAAAACTCAAAGCACCAAGGGGTCACTCTTTTTTGATCAGGGCCTAAACTTACGCCTTGACCCTCTAACGCGGCACGTCCGCCATCGAATGACACGGAGAGCAACTTGTTCAAATTAACCAGCCTTAATCTCAACGGCATTCGCTCGGCCACCAGCAAAGGGCTGGAAAACTGGCTGCATGTCCACCAGCCTGATTGTATTTGCGTCCAGGAAGTCAAGGCCCAGCATGCCGACGTGGTGGGCAAGTTTGAAAAACTGGCAGGCATGCAGGGGTATTTTCACTACGCGCAAAAAAAGGGCTATTCGGGCGTGGCCGTTTACAGCCGCCACGAACCGAGCGATGTGATGGTGGGTTACGGATCGACCGAATTTGACGCCGAGGGCCGCTATGTCGAAGCCCGGTTTGACACGGCACGGGGCAAGCTGTCGATCATCAGCGCCTACTTCCCCAGCGGCTCGTCTGGCGAAGACCGCCAGCAGGCCAAATTCAGATTTTTGGCTGAGTTTTACCCGCATTTGCAGGCCCTGAAGGCCAACCGCGAGTTCATTTTGTGTGGCGACGTCAACATTGCGCACAAGCAAATTGACCTGAAAAACTGGAAAAGCAACCAGAAAAACTCAGGCTTCACGCCCGAAGAACGCGCCTGAATGACCCAATTGATCGATGAAGCGGGCCTGGTGGACGTGTACCGCAAGCTCCAACCCGACGCGACCGACACGGCCTACACCTGGTGGAGCGCGCGCGGCCAAGCCTATGCCAACAATGTGGGCTGGCGGCTGGACTACCACCTGGCGACTCCCGCCTTGGCCGCTTTTGCCCGCCGTGAAGCGATTTACAAAGATCAAAAATTCTCGGACCACGCACCGATCACGATTGAGTACGATTTGTAGTTATTTGCCCCGCGCCCGCTCATAAAGCGGCAGCACTTTGGGCAAATTGCGCTCAATGTCGGCAATGCGCGACTGACCCGACGGGTGGGTAGACAGCCATTGGGGCGGTGCGCCTTTGTTGGCGGCGGCCATTTTTTGCCACAAGGTCACGCCAGCGCGCGGGTTGTAGCCCGCGCGGGCGGCCAGCTCCATGCCTACCAAATCGGCTTCTGACTCGTCTTCGCGGCCAAACTGCAAAGTCAGCAGTTGAGCGCCGTAATTGGTCAGGGTCTGGCCGAGGTTGCCCAAGCCGAACAGCTGGCCCAACACGCCCGCCCCAATGTTGGTGGCGGCGTTTTTGCCCATGCGCTCGCGGGCGTGCTCGCGCAGCGCGTGGGCAATTTCGTGGCCCATCACCATGGCGACTTCATCGTCAGTCAGTTTCAATTGATCCAAAATCCCGCTGTAAAACGCGATTTTTCCGCCTGGCATGCAAAAAGCGTTGATTTGCTTGGAGCCAATCAAATTGACCTCCCAACGCCAGATTTTGGCGCGGTCATTCCACTCGGTGGCAAACGGAATGATCTTGGTGGCAATCGCGCGCAGGCGTTGCAACTGGGCGTTGTCTTTGGGGGCCAAGGCTTTTTGGGCGCTGGCTTGCTGCATCATTTGGGCGTATTGCTGGGCGGCTGATTTTTCGATGGAATCGGCCGGGACCAGCTTTGAAAACGCCGAGTTGCCGCCCACGTCGACGCCTTCGCGGGCTTGCACCTGCGTGAGTGTTGCGGGCGCCAGGAACAGAAGCGCACCTAGGCTAAGCGCCACAGGCCAGCGCAATGCGGCGGCTGCTAATTTGAATCGAGATTTCACCAACACCTCCTGTGAATGTGACGTGGTGCCAGTTGGGACCCATTTCAAGCTACGCGGCCATCGCGCAGTTTTCGCGGTTTTAGCTTGGGCCCAATCACCAGCGCTTATTATTCCCGCATGCAAGCTCCAGCCCCCTTAACGCCCAATGTGCCCCTCACAGCCGACAACCCAGTCCAAAAGCCCAGTTGGCGCGAGACTTTGTCGGTTTACCGCGAGGCGGCCACGGTGCGCATGCTGTTGCTGGGTTTTTCAGCAGGTTTGCCACTGCTGCTGGTGCTGGGCACCTTGAGCTTTTGGCTGCGCGAAGCGGGTATTGACCGCACGACTATTGGTTATTTGAGCTGGGTGGGCCTGGCCTACGGTTTTAAATGGGTTTGGGCGCCGCTGGTAGACCGCATGCCCATCCCTTTCTTGACGCGCTGGCTGGGGCGCAGGCGCAGTTGGCTGCTGCTGGCGCAACTGGCGGTGATGGCCGGGTTGGTGGCGATGTCGTTCAACGACCCCAAAATCGCCCTGCAACCTGTGGTTTGGGGCGCTTTGGCCGTGGCTTTTGGATCGGCCACACAAGACATTGCACTGGACGCCTACCGCATTGAATCTGCCAACACCGAGCGCCAGGCCGCTTTGGCCGCCGCCTACCAAACCGGCTACCGTTTGGCCATGATTTGGGCAGGAGCCGGCGTGCTGTGGATTGCCGCGCGGGCCGAGGTGGCCAGCGTAGCCAACTACCAACACAGCGCCTGGCAAACCGCTTACTGGGTCATGGCTGCCAGCATGTTGCTGGGCGTGGCCACGGTGTTGCTGTCGCCCGAGCCCGTCCGGCGCGTGTTGCCGCCTGCCAAAAATATCGCCGATTGGCTGAACAGCGCCCTTGTCGAACCCTTTGCCGACTTTTTGCGCCGCTACGGCTCGCAAGCCGTGCTGATTTTGGCGTTGATCGCTATTTACCGCATCAGCGACGTGGTGATGGGCATCATGGCCAACCCGTTTTACGTGGACATGGGCTACACCAAAGACGAAGTGGCGGCGGTGACCAAGGTGTTTGGCGTGGTCATGACGCTGTTGGGCGCCTTCATTGGCGGCGTGTTGTCGATGCGCTTTGGCGTGATGCGCATTTTGATGCTGGGCGCAGCATTGAGCGCTTGCACCAACTTGCTGTTTGCCTGGTTGGCAGGCCACGGCCATGACGTGACCGCGCTGGTTTGGGTGATTTCTGCGGACAATTTAAGCAGCGGCATTGCGTCGGCGGCCTTCATTGCCTACTTGTCCGGCTTGACCAATGTCAACTATTCGGCCACTCAGTACGCGCTGTTCAGCTCCATGATGCTGCTGCTGCCTAAGTACCTGGCGGGCTTTTCAGGCAAATACGTGGACGCTTTTGGCTACGCTAACTTTTTCACCGCCACCGCCATGCTGGGCATTCCGGCGCTGCTGCTGGTGGCCTTGGCTGCAAGGGGTCAAAAAAGCAAAAAAGAACCTGCAGGTTCTTTTTTGTGACAAACTGATCAAAAAGGCCGTTTTATGAATCAAATTGGCCTCTAGCTCTCGAATATAGTCAATAGTTTGCTATTTAAATAATAGCAATTTAGCATTTTCAAGAGTTGGCCAAACCCGTGTCACCGATCTGACGACACGGGGCTGGTTCAGTCAAGCAGTTGCAGGCTGTTGCTTGCGTCTGCGCGCGGCACCCGTTGCGCCAGCGCCAGCCAATGCAGCCAGGAGCAGTGCCAAGCTGGTGGGTTCAGGCACTGCAAATTCGGCAAACATTTGAGCGGTGGTGAATTCGTAGGTTGGGTTGTCGACCGAACTTCTGTCCAGGTTCCAGCCGATGGCGTCAAACAAAGCCAAGTCCAGCCCGGTGACTGAGTCGCCCAAACCGCCGCAGATGTAAGGGTTCATGATGCCCAGGAAATTCAGGCAGGGCGTCGCTTGATTGGGTTCCTTCCAGTGGGATGCCTGGTTGCCGTCGCCAAAAACCTCGCCCGTTGAGAAATAACCGTTGCGATAGGCAGTCACACCGCCATCCAACGAAAAGTAGCTGTCTGTGCCAAAAGACCAGTCCAGCACGCCGGGCGCGCTGTAGCGGAACATGTCCATGCCGTAGCCCCACCAGAATTCGTCGACCGGGAACTCAAGGCCCGTGGAGTAGTTGAAGTCATCCGCACCGCTTAAAAAGCCCAAGGCGTGGCCCATTTCATGCACTGCCACTCCAATAAAGTCGAAGGTGCCAGCTGATATGCCGTTGGTCGGGTCAAAGTCAAAAGCGAAACGTGTAGAGAACTGAATGTTGCCGTCGACCAGACTTTCAAAACCACCCGTCAGCGCTTTGACGTTGGCGCTGCTCAGGGCAATGGTTTGGCTGATGGCTTTGCCATCGGGCGCAATGCGGGTGCCAGTTTCGCCAACGCCAATAGCGGGTGGCAAGAAGTAGGAGGGCACCACCACATTCACGCTGTCTGTGGCGCTCAAAGGTGACAAGTTGGCCAGGGCCATCACGTCCAGAGCACTTTTGGCTGCGTTGCCGCCCAAAGCGCCGTAATAGGTGGAAATTGGCACATCTGTGAACAAGGTGCTGCCAGTGCTGCCCAAGACGCCAGGCCCGAGGTCGCGGTAACCCACGTTGAAGTTCAGCACCACGTCATTGGTAAGCACTTTTTCCCAGTATTTGGCGGCGATTTTGAAGCCGCGTTCGGCTTGCGACCCGGCAACACCACCCACGTCGATCAGGTTGATTCTGGGATTGGCCAGTGTCGGCAGTGCGATGCTGGCCAGCAGCAAAGCCGCTGCGGTCAACTTCAGGGATTTTGGAAATGTCATGTTTTTGATCGCTTGGTAACAGCCAAAATGGGCTTGAACTCTCGAGCCAAGCATGAATCGCGCCAATATCGGCGGACAAGGTGAGTATCTCCTTCAAGTGGCGTCAACCTTAAGCCTCTTGGCGACTTTGAGCTTTTCAACAGCGATTTAATTTGACCTTATGTAAAGATAATCGACGCCTCTCTGGCCGTAAATCGCGCCTCATTTGGGTTAACCCTGATCGCGCAGTTTGATCACTTGCCTCGCGTTGAATCGCATGAAAGTCGAGGCATTTGGTGCAGGTCAAAGGCAGGACCCTGGCGAAATCCGGCTTCAAATCGCCTGAAAGGCCGATTTGAAGCCGGATTTTACAAAAAAGAACCTGCAGGGTGGGCTATCCCCTTAGCTCCACAGGCGTAATTTCTGCTGATTTTTTGGGCAAATCGACAATGTTGCGGTACGTCACTGGCTTTGTGACGACGGCTTGTTCAAGCAGTCTATAAAACAGCAA
>JANNCN010000022.1:0-13570 GCA_031386665.1 Rhodoferax sp.
CCGGACCTCAACAGTCCGTTGACCAGATGAGGCCGCCGTCAGCGTATCAGCATCAGGGCCAGTGGCCTCGCGCGGGAAACCGGGCACCCCACACTCAAGGCCGGATATAAGGACGCAGCCGATCAGCCACGCACGAACCGAGCGGAAAGCTCTTGTCATCCGGGAGGCATTCATATAGGGCTTTGGCGTGGAAAACGCGTGGAAGCCCGCTTGGCGGAAATAACAAAAAATTGGCGACCACCGTGTCGCACAGATTTTTCGTGTCGCGTGTGCTTTCACACCAAAACCGCACGCCCCTTGCCTTGTCGCCGCGACTGGGCCGCGATGAACGCTTGGATTTCAGAATGCCATTCAATTGCTATATTATTTATAGCTATAAATAGCCATTTCACGAGACTTGGAAGGTCAAAAAGCTTGAACTTCCGAAAGTTCAAGCCAAAATTACCAATTTGTTAACACGGGCATTAACATTTGGCAAAACTGGCGCAGCGCAGGTCAAGTCTGCACCTGAGAACTCACCCGTGCGTCAAACCCGCCGCCTCAACGCCCGCAATGCAAATCGCTTCGTCCTCATCTCCCGTGCCGCCGCTAGCGCCCACCGCGCCAATGATCTGGCCGCTGGCGTCCTTGATGATAACGGCGCCGGTTTGCGGAAGGAACTTACCTGCGGACGTGGCCGACAGCGAGACGAAGAAATTGGGGTTGTCTTTGGCGCGTTGCATCAGCACGCGGCTTGAAGCGCCCATGCCCACCGCGCCCCAGGCTTTTGCCCGGGCGATGTCAAAACGGAACATGCTGGCGCCGTCTTCGCTGGCAAAGGCCTTGAGGTTGCCCGAGGCGTCGAGCACAGCGATGCCCATGGGGTTGTAGCCCGCTTTTTTGGATTGGGCCAGCGCGGCAGTGATGATGGTGTTGGCCTGGGCCAGCGTGAGTGCGGACATGGGTTCTTTCAAAAAGCGGGAATTATCGAATGGCGCGGCGAATGCAGGTAGGTCAGTCCTTCAGCCGCGTCAGCGCCTCAAAACTATATTTGTTCATGCTGCCAAACATGGGGCTGGCCGGGTGCGGCACAAAGCGGGTTCGGCAGTCCAGCACGGCGGGTAGGCCTGATGCTATCGCGCGCTGCATCGCCGGGGCCACACCTTCTGCTCGCGTGACAACCTCGCCGTTGCAGCCAAAGCCGCGTGCGATGGCTGCGTAGTCGGTGTCTTCCAGGCCGGTGCCCATCTCAAAATCAAGCTGCTTGCGCTGGCCCGAGCGGATGATGCCCCAGGCCGCGTTGTTGTGGATGACGGTGATGACGGGCAGCTTGTAACGGCGCGCGGTGTCGAGTTCGTTGAGGGTGAAGCCGAAGGAGCCGTCACCGGTGATGTTGACCACTGGTCTGTCTGGATGGAGCAGCTTGAGCGCCAGCGCATAGGGCAGACCGAAACCCAGGTGGCTCATACCGGGCTCGTGGAAACGCGTGCGCACGTCATGCACCGGCGTGAAGTCGTTGCTCCAGAAGGTGGTGTGGCCACCGTCGTACACGGCCAGCGCGTCAGCGGGCAGTGTTTTGGCAATGGCCTGGGCCAGCGCGGCGGGGTGCATCACGTCAGTGACTTCGCTGGCCAGGGCATTCAAGGCGGATTCATACGTGGCGCGTACGGCCCGCCTCTGGCCCAGCCAGCCGGGCTCGACATTCAGCGCGGGGCTACCACCCAAGGCAGCCAGGGCCGCCAACAAATCATCGAGCGCCAACGCCGCGTCGGCCTGCAAGGCCACTTCATGCAGGGCCGGGTGGCCCAGCGCGCTGGGGTCAATGTTGATGTTGATGTGGTGATGGTCGCGCCGAGTAAACGGGCCTTTTTCATCCCACATCCACGATGAATAACGACAACCGACCGAGAGGATGACATCCGCCTGCTCAAAAGCCTGGCGAACAGCTTCACCGGCGATCAGGCCGCCATGGCCGATGAATTGCGGGCTGCTGCTGGGCACCACGCCCAGGGCCATCTGGGTTGGCACCACGGGGGCGTTCAGCAACGCGGCCAGTTGGCGCACCTGTGCAGCCGCGCCGCTGGTGACCACGCCACCACCGGCCACAAGCAGCGGTCGTTTGGCGCTGCGCAACACGGCCACCGCGCTCTGCACGCCCTGCCCGCTCGGGCGCGGGCCGCTGGTGGCACGGTAACGCGCGGGGGGCAGGTCAAACTCATCGTCGGCAAACTCGCAAAGTCCCGAAAGCACGTCTTGCGGAATGTCCAGATGCACCGGGCCAGGCCGCCCGCCCAAAGCTTCTCGAAAGGCGCGGCGCGCCAGCTCGGGGATACGGCGACCATCGTGCACGGTGGCGTTCCATTTGGTGATGGGGGCCATCACGGCGCGCGTGTCCAGGTCCATGAACATGCCACTGTGCGGATACGCTGCGGCGCGGTGCTGGTTGGTGGTGATGGCCAGCAAGGGCAGGAGTTGCCAAAGGCCACACCCATGCCGCTGGCCAGGTTGAGCCCGCCTGGGCCCATCTCCCCCAGCGCCACGGCCATGCGGCCCGAACCCGCGTGTACTGCTGCGGCCATCATCGGCCCTGCTGCCTCGTGGCGCACACCGACATAACGAATCGCGGGTTGCTGCGAGATGGCATGGATCAAAGGGGCCAGCTTGCCGCCCACGATGCCAAACACAAAGCCGACGCCTTCGGCCTGCAAGACGCGCACCAGCGCCTGCGCACCTGTGAGAGACAGCATCATGTTCGCCGCCGGGCCGCCCCAAGGCGAATGCGGCCCCCTCGGGGGGCAGTGACCCACACGCAGTGGGGGAACGTGGGGGTCAGCATTGGATCCGCCGGGCCGCCCCAAGGCGATTGCGGTCCCCGCGGGGGGCAGTGACCCACACGCAGTGGGGGAGCGTGGGGGTCATATCTTTTAGTCTTCTGCGGTAAAGCCAGTGGCCTTGGCTGCAGCGGCCCAGTGCGCGGTGTCTTTCTTCAACAAGGCCGCAAACTCTTCGGGTGACTGGTGCAGCGGTATCAGGCCGTTTTTGGCCAGCGACTCGATGAATTCAGGTGCCTGCAGGGATTCCCGCACCAGGGCGTTGAGCCTGCGCACGGTGTCCATCGGGGTTTTGGCGGGCACGTACCAGCCTAACGCTTCGAGCATGGCAATGTCTTTGTAGCCAAGTTCGACCAGGGTCGGCACTTCTGGCAAAAACGGCGAGCGCGATGGCGTCGTCATGGCCAGCGAACGCAGCTTGCCCGAGCGGATGTGGGGCAGCACTTCCCCCACCACGTTGAAGCTCACCGGAACCTGTCCACCCATCACGTCTTGCAGCAATGGTGCACCGCCCCGGTAGGCCACGCTGGTCAGTTCCACGCCGGAGGCGCGGGCAAGCATCATGCCCGCAAAGTGCAGCGCCGAGCCTGCTGCGGGCACGCCGTAGTTGGCCTGCTTGGGGTTGGCCTTGGCCCATTTCAGGTACTCGTCCACGGTTTTGATCTCGGCTGGCAAACCTGACCCTGCGGTGAATGAAAACGCGTAACTGACGGTGGACGTGACCGGGATGAAATCGGCCACCGGGTCGTAGTTGAGCTTTTTGTAGATGTTGGGGTACAGCACCATGGGCGAACTCGGGATCTGCAAAATCGTCAGGCCATCGGGTGCAGCCCGCTTGACATACTCCACGGCGATGCGCCCGCCCGCCCCAGTGCGCGACTCGACCAGAATGTTGGGCGCGTATTTGCCACGCAATCGCTCACTCAGCGGGCGAGCGACAAAGTCACCCATGCCTCCGGCTGGAAAGCCCGAAACTATGAACGCGTTTCCAGTGCCACCAGTCCCCGAGCTTTGGGCGCTGCTGTTCCCCGTCCCCAGCAAAGCCGACGCCGCGGCACTGCCCAGAATGATCTTTCGTCGGTTCAGCATGTCTGTCTCCTGTGGGATGGTCGGTGATTGGTGATCGGTGATTGGCAAATCGCGGGATGCGCGAGAGCCCTTATTCAGACTGTGACACCAGACCCACCCGCAAGCCATGGACGAAACTGCGCTGGACGTGTAGATTTCCGGCATTGGAACAATCCCCATGAAAATTGCAAAAACCCATTCAAAACTGAAAGCTCCCGCGCCGCTCCTGATGGTTCCTTTCCGGGAGGTTAGGCATTTTCAGCCTGAAGACTCACTTTTCTACGAACCTATCCAGGTGCGAGGCCAGCAATACGGATGGACAATTCCGGCGCATCGACACGATGGTTTGCACCAGTTTCAACTGCTGCACCAAGGCTCTGCCGTGGCAAATTTGGATGGCGAGCCCATTGAAATGAAGGCACCCGCAGCGCTGATGGTGGCACCCGGTGTGGTGCATGGTTTTGTCTACGCGCAAGACAGCGTGGGCCAGCAGGTTACAGTGCCTACGCAATCACTGCGGGCCTGGTTAGGTTCTGCCAGCAATTTGGAGATGCGTTTGCGCACGTCGATTCTGGTCGCCCAAGGCGCCGCGGCCAGTGACTTGAAGCATTGCCAAGAGCTGTTTCAACTTTTGGCGCTTGAATTTGGCCGCACCGAGCCAGGCCGCACCGAGGCATTGAATGCGCACGCACTGGTGCTGGCATTGTGGTTTTTGCGACATGACGGCAACGCCCATTCAGCCGCAGGCGCACCCGCCCTTCGCGATACGCTGGTACAGCGCTACCGCATGCTGCTCGAACAAAATTTTCGTCAGATGCGCCCCGTGCAGTTTTATGCCGACGCCCTGGCTATTTCAGCAGACCACTTAAGCCGCACCTGTCGATCCACCACCGGAGAAGCCGCCTTGGCTTTGATGCATGGACGGGTCATTCTGGAAGCGCGTCGTTTGCTGGTTTACACCCCCAACTCGATCATCGACATCGCCCGTGACCTTGGCTTTGACGACCCTGGTCATTTCAGCCGCTTTTTTGCTAAATCGGTGGGGCAATCGCCATCCACCTACCGCAGCGCCGTAGCCAGTGGCCTGGCCGGTGCGCCAGACCCAGCCAAACCGTCCTGACCTCTACACTCTTACCATGAAGACTTACTTGGTGGGCGGTGCGGTGCGCGATGCGCTATTGGGCTTGCCTGTGAGCGACCGCGACTGGGTGGTGGTGGGTGCCACGCCCCAACAAATGACAGACCAGGGGTTTTTGGCGGTGGGGCGTGACTTTCCGGTTTTTTTGCACCCCCACAGTCACGATGAATATGCTTTGGCCCGCACCGAGCGCAAAACATCGCCGGGTTACCGTGGTTTTGTCGTGCATTCAGAGCCCGGCGTTACCCTAGAGCAAGACTTGGCGCGGCGCGACTTAACGATTAATTCCATTGCGCTGGACGGCCTGCCCAAAGCAGCCTCAAGCGAAGGCGGTGCAAAATCCAATCGTATTGCGATTGACCCCGCCCGCCTGATTGACCCCTTCGGCGGCCAGCGCGACTTGGCACACAAGCTGCTTCGTCACACCACCGAAGCATTTCGTGAAGACCCAGTTCGCATCCTGCGGGTAGCCCGTTTTGCTGCGCGTTTTCCTGATTTTTCAATCGCGCCCGAGACGCAGAAGCTCATGCTTGACATGGTGATTTCGGGCGAAGCCGACCACTTGGTGGCAGAGCGGGTTTGGGCTGAAATCAGCAAGGGTCTGATGACCGACAAGCCTTCGCGCATGTTCGACGTGCTGCGTGATTGCGGCGCATTGGCCCGTTTGTTTCCGCAAATTGAATGGACGATGAGTGTCGCGGCGATTCTGGACGCCAGCGCCCGCGTGAACGCCACCTTGCCCGTGCGCTTTGCCAGTCTGAAGCCGTTTCGCCAAGACCCGTCGGCTTTGTCTGCGCCCATGCCCTGTCAATCGCTGGCCAGCTTGGCTTGGCGCGAAATGGCGGCTGTCCAGCTGGCTGGGAATCTTGGCGCTGACGAACTGGTCAGTCTGCTGGAGCGTTGCGACGCGATTCGAAAACCCGAGCGCTTTGTTGACCTTTTGCAGGTCTGCCAATGCGAAGCGCAAGCCGAACCTGGAAAGCAGAGCACTGTTTACCCGCCAAGCACTCGTTTGCGGGCCGTTTTGCAAGCGGCGCAGTCTGTGTCCACGCCGGCCATTGCGGCGGCGGCTAGTGCAATGGGTCTTGCAGGGCCAGCCGTGGGTGCGATGATTCGAGCCGCCAGAGTCGCCGCGGTTGCCCGCCTGCCAAAGGTGCCTAGCCCTGAATGACCAGCGCCAGCGCTGCGTAGTCTCCGACCTTGTCGCCCAGCCCCGCGCTGACCAGCTCGCACTCCTGCGTGAGGGGCGCAAGTTTGCCCAGCACCTCGGATTTGAGGCGTGGCAGCAAATAGTCGCGGTTGTGCCAGTACACGCTACCGCCCAAGCTGATGCGGCGCAGATCCAGCGTGGCCACCAGGTTGTAAAGGGCCCGTCCCATCACTCGGCACAGGCCATCAACAATGAAGACGGCCTGCGGGTTGCCCGCCTTGGCAGCGGTCAACAAGGCTGCGGCATCTGCAAAACCTGCTGATCCAAAGCGGCGCGGTATGGCGTTGCCTGCGACCAGCGCCTCCACATCGCCCACGTTGCCACAGCCGCACAGTGCGTCGTCATTGTCAGAGACGTACATGTGCCCACCGTGGCCAGCATTGCCATTTTTGCCGCGCAGCACATGGCCATCTACACACAGCCCCATGCCAATACCCGTACTCCAGGTGACGAAAGCGCAGTTGTCAACCGCGTGGCCATTCAGGTTGAGTGCACCCCAGCGGCGCTCGGCCTCCAGGGCGCCAATGCCGTCGTTTTCAATCCGAACATGGCGAAAGGCCTGACGCAGCGGGCCTTCCAGCAAGGCACTGCGCCAGTCGTTGGGCAAGCCCCGGGCAGGTCCTGCCAAGCCACCGCAAATGTTGGGCGCGGCCAGTTCAAGCAGCCCGTCATTCAATACAAATGGCCCACAAGACGACACGCCGATTGCCGACACAAAGGCTCGGGCAAGGCCTGCGCTAGCGGCACTTTGGTCAACCATTCTCAAAATTTGCTCTGCCAAGGCACCGTTGTGACCTGACTTGGCCGTGGGCTCCACCACCTGCGCACGCAGGCCGTGTTCATCGGCCATGCTGACGGCCACCTTGGTGCCGCCAATGTCGACGCAGGCCACAGGTGCAGCTCCGTGGGGCAGGCAAAAGGTCTGATCTTGAGCCACTTTAAATGTCATAGGGCGCAATTCGCAGGGACATTGGAACGGCAATGGTGGGATGACAAAACATGCAGTGGCTCTTCATATCAACTTAGACAATCCGCTGGCTAGAAAACTGAGCAACAAAGTGGTGGACAGCGGTAAAAACCACTCCCGACCAAACAGTTTGAACCGAAAGTCCCCCGGCAGTTTGCCAAACCCCATGCGGCTCAAAAAGGGCGCAAAGGCGTTGATCAAAACCAGGGCCAGAAAAATGACGAAAAGCCAGCGCAACATGGATGGGCAAAAGAAGATCGGTTAAAGAGTGTGGGTTCGGTCGCCCTGGGCAAAGCCAAGGGCCTGCCAGGAAGGGCCTTTGGCAAAACCGATGACCTTGAACAGCTCACCCATTTCGTGTTCCAAAATCAATTTTTGCGCCATTGATTTATCTGCAAATGACGCATCCTTTAGCTTGTCGAGCAGACCGCAGTTCATTAGAAACCGGGCCTGCGTGCAATACCCCAGAACTTCCAGTCCTGCGTCCTGCGCGGCCACGGCCAAACCTGTGAAGTTGACGTGGGCCGTGATGTCTTTTAAACCGACATCGGCCAGCGGGTTGGTGTCTGAGCGATGCGCTTGGTGGCACATGACTGTGCCCATATGGCGCTGCGGGTGGTAGTACTCGTGCTCTGGAAATCCGTAATCCACCAGAAAGACGGCGCCCTGCACCAGCTTATCAGCCAGGGTGCTGACAAAGGCGTGGGCTTCGCGGTGCGACTCAGTCACGTAGTCGTGGTCGCCGTCAATTGCGAAGCTAGGGCGCAGATCGGTGGGGCGGTCAGCCCAAACAAATTGCGGGTCGGGCTGGCTGTCTATGTCCCTTTGCGCTTCAAGGGTTGATCTGTCAATCCCATCAACCGGGAAATTGGGGTGAAGCGCTACACCACGCTCAAACCACAAACCGCCCTTGCGTGCCAACAATTGCACGGGCATGGCGTCGATCACCTCATTGCCAATGAGCACACCTTGCATTAGTTGGGGCAGGGCGTCCACCCAGCGAACCGTGTCGCCATGCATCACCAAGCGGACTTGTTGCCGGGCGCGCAATTCGCCCGACACATCGACAATGGTGTAGCGCTCGACCGGCCTGCCCAAGCGGGCCAATTCGTCCAGCAAATGCATCGCCAGCGCGCCAGAGCCCGCGCCAAATTCCCAAATCTCGTCAGTTTGGGTCTCACGCAGGGCTTGCGCGACCTGCTGCGCCAGGGCTTGGCCAAACAGAGGCGTCATTTCTGGGGCCGTTGCAAAATCGCTGCCTTCGTTGGCTTTCCCAGCTTGTGGCGCGGCAGAGTAGGGCATCAGGCCAAACTTGACATTGGCATTGGCGTAATACCCCAAACCCGGCGTGTAAAGTGCCATGGACATGAAATCATCGAAGCCCAACCAGCCGCCTTGCGCGGTGATCGTGCGGGCTATCAGCGCCTGCAAAGGGTTCGTTAAAATCAGGGGGATTGGCATGACGCGCTGATTGTCCCCTGAAATACTGGACGCACAGGGTTTGCCTTATTCAAGTCTGCCAGTTTCAATCGCAAGCTCAATTACTTTTTTGATGATTCCTTCAGAACCACCCAAAACCGTGTTAATTACCGGCGCCGCCAAGCGATTGGGGCGCAGCATCGCCCTCGGCCTGGCCCGCGGCGGCTGGCAAGTTGCCGTGCATTACCGGCATTCAGAGGCGGACGCCCTGGAAACCGCGCAAAACTGCACTGTGTTGGCCGGAGAGGGTTGCCAACCCAGTGCCGTGTTTCAGGCTGATTTGGGTGACGAAGCGCAAGTCCGGCAATTGCTTCCGCAAGTCATTTCGCACTTCGGCGGCGTTGATGCAGTGGTGAACAGCGCATCCAATTTCGAACATGACAGCGCGGCCAGTTTCAGTTTTGCGTCGCTGGACAAACACCTGCACACCAACACGGGTGCCTCCGTTTTGCTGGCGCAAGCCTTGCATGCGCACCTACAGGCGCGACCGCGTCTAGGGGCAACCGCAGGCGTACCTGCCCGCTTGGGCGCGGTGGTCAACCTGCTGGATCAAAAGCTTTGGAACCCAAACCCAGACTTTTTCAGTTACACCCTGTCCAAAGCTGCCTTGGAAGCGGCCAACACCATGTTGGCGCTGGCACTGGCCCCACAGGTTCGGGTGGTGGGTGTGGCCCCTGGCTTAACGTTGACCAGCCATATGCTGAGTGACGAACAGTTCAAAGCCTTGCATGCCATGAGTCCGCTGGGGCGGTCCAGCACGCCCGAAGACGTGACGTCTGCAGTCAAATTTGCGCTGGAAAACTCGTCCATCACGGGCACCACGATTTTGGTGGATGGTGGCCAGCACTTGATGAAATTTGAGCGCGATTTTTCGCTGATGTAACCGCTTTAGAGCACGCTATGCCGAACTTTTCTTCCACTGTTAATTCCACTTCTGCTGCCAACGGCCACCAAACACTGACCCTGACGGGATTGCGGTTCGATGCGAATTTGGGCATTCTGGATTCTGAAAAAATTGCGCCCCAACCGATCCAGGTGGATGCTGAATTGCATTTGGGAAGCCAAGCCTTGCTGCCGCGCGACGATGACATTCTGCATGTGCTGGATTACCGCAAAGTGCGCCGCATCATCATTGACGAATGCACCGCCGAGCACGTGAACCTGCTGGAAAGCCTGATTGGCAAGCTGGCCATCCGCCTGATGCAATTGCCCGGTGTTTTGGGCGTGCGCGTGAAAATTGCCAAACTTGAAATCTTTGACGACTGCGAAGTGGCCATACGGGTTGAAACAGGGCAGTGGTGATGGCTCAATCTGACCACGAGCCTGAATTGGAAAACATGGAGAACACGATGAGTGCAGTTTGGACAACCGACAAAGTGGTTGAGGCCAATGAGCCAAACCGAAGTGAGCCCAATGGAATTGAGCCCATAGCAGGCGAGCCCAAAGCCCATGACTTCAGGATAGAACGCGAAACCCACAAGCTTGAAAAACGCCTTTGCCGCCAGGTCGGCCAGGCAATTGTGGAGTTCAACATGATCGAAGAGGGCGACAAGGTGATGGTGTGTGTGAGTGGCGGCAAAGACAGCTATGCCATGCTGGACATTTTGCTGAAATTGAAAGCCCGCGCGCCTGTCAATTTTGAGCTGATTGCCGTCAACCTCGACCAAAAGCAACCTGGCTTTCCAGAACACGTTTTGCCGGCTTACCTCAAAACTTTGGGGGTCCCTTTTCACATTGAAAACCAGGACACTTACAGCATTGTCAAGCGTGTGATTCCCGAAGGTAAAACCCTGTGCAGCCTGTGCAGCCGCTTGCGCCGTGGCATTTTGTACCGGGTGGCGGATGAGCTGGGGGCCACCAAAATCGCCTTGGGACACCACCGGGACGACATGTTGCAAACCTTCTTTTTGAACATGTTCTTTGGCGGCAAACTTAAAGGCATGCCACCCAAGCTGGTCAGCGACACAGGCAAACATATCGTGATTCGGCCCATGGCCAATGTGGCTGAAAAAGACCTGATCCGCTGGGCCACTCACCGGGCCTTTCCCATCATTCCTTGCACGCTGTGTGGTAGTCAGGAGAACCTGCAACGCAAACAAATCGGAAACATGCTGCGCGATTGGCAAAAGCAATACCCAGGGCGCATCGAAAGCATGTTCAGCGCCTTGCAAAACGTGGTGCCATCGCACTTGATGGACGGGCGGAGACATGACTTCAAAGGCATCAAGACCACCGGTCTGCCCGACCCCGATGGCGACATGGCATTTGACGCGCCAGAATTTGCTGCACCTGGCTCCTCTGGCCCCTCTGGCGCCTTTGGCCTGTCTGGCTTGCCAGCCCTGCAAGTGATTGCGGCCTGAGCGATGGGCGCTGCCACCCGCATCATTGCCATTCGCCATGGCGAAACCGCCTGGAATGTCGACACCCGCATTCAAGGCCAGCTTGACATTGGCCTGAACGCCAAGGGCCGCTGGCAGGCACAGCGCGTTGCTCAGGCGCTGGCCGATGAGCCGGTGCAAGCCGTTTACAGCAGTGACCTGTTGCGCGCCTGGGACACGGCGATTTCAATTGCTGATGCAACCCGCCGAGCGTTGCAAACCGATCAAGGCTTGCGCGAACGAGGTTTTGGCCTGTTTGAAGGCAAAACCTTTGCGCAAATTGAAGCAACTTGGCCTGACCAGGCCTTGTTGTGGCGCAAACGGGAGCCGCATTTCGCACCCGATGGCGGCGAATCACTCGCGGCCTTCAGGGATCGGATTTTGGCGGTTGTCACCCGGTTTGCTTCGCAGCATTTGGGCGAGCAGATCGTTGTGGTGGCGCACGGCGGCGTGATGGATGTGCTGTACCGCGCGGCCACCCGCCAGGAGATTCAAAGTCCTCGCACCTGGGACTTGGGCAACGCCGCGATCAACCGCCTGCTGTGGACGCCCGAGGGTTTGAGCTTGGTCGGCTGGTCGGATACCCGCCATCTGGACGATTTGACGCTGGATGAGACGTCGGGCTGATTTATCTGCCTATTTTGAGCTGTTTTTGGAAAAAAAAGAACCTGCAGGTTCTTTTTTACAAATTTTGGTCAATTTATTGATAAAATAGGCTTCTAGCTCTCGAATAATATAGATAGTTTGCTATATAAATTATAGCATTTAAGTGTGCGCCTACCGGCGGCGCTGGATGAAACGGGTGACCCAAGCCGACCGGTTTTCCGGGTCAAAAGCCATTCGCGCTCAGGGTTCGCCCTCGGCCGTTTTAGGGAAGTCATTCCTCCATTTCTCGGCTGAACGCGGCAAAATCTGCTCATGAGCAAAGTCATCGTTTTCGCCACGCCAGTTTTTCTGCTGATGATCGCGCTCGAGTATTTTTGGGGCCGCGCCAAACAACGCCAGGGCGACCCGGCAGACAGCTTTCGCCTGAATGACACGCTGAACAGCATCAGCCTGGGCATGATGAGTCAACTGGTTGGCGTGCTGGCCAAGGTGTTGCAAGTGGGTTTGTACACGGCTGTGTTCAGCAGCGTCACGCTGAGGGGCGGCAACGCGGCGGTGACGCAATTTTGGAGCGCCTGGTACGGCGTGGTTTTGGCTTTGGTTTTTTACGATCTGTGCTATTACTGGCTGCACCGCGCAGGGCATGAAGTGGCAGTTTTTTGGGCGGCCCACGTGGTGCACCACCAAAGCCAAAGTTACAACCTGTCAACAGCTTTGCGCCAAAGTTCCAGCGGCAGCCTGCTGGGTTGGGTTTTCTATTTGCCCATGGCTTTGGCGGGCGTGCCGCCCGTCGTTTTTGGCACTGTCGCGCTGATTGATTTGCTCTACCAGTTTTGGGTGCACACCGAGCACGTCGGCAAGTTGGGCTGGTTCGACCGGGTGTTTTGCTCGCCGTCCAACCACCGCGTTCATCATGCCGTGAACGATGGCTACCTCGACAAAAATTACGGCGGAATTTGGGTGGTGTGGGACCGATTGTTTGGCACCTTCAAAGAAGAAAGTGTGCGCTGCATTTATGGAACGCGCAGCGCTCTGAACAGTTGGGACCCCTTGTGGTCCAACGCCGAAGTCTATTGGAGCCTGGCGCAAGACAGTTGGCGCACCCGCCGCTGGGGCGACAAGCTTCGAGTTTGGTTCAAACCGCCTGGCTGGCGCGCGCCCGACCTGGTGGCGAGCAGCCCTAAACCAGCTTTTGACATCACCGCCGTCCGAATTTACAACCCCACCATGTCCCCCGCGATGATGTGGTTTGCATCGGTTCAATTCGCACTGCTGCTGCTGGCCGTTGCCTCGCTGTTGTGGGTGGCGGATAGCCAGACCATGGCTCAAAACACCGTGGGCGTCTTGGCGCTGGCGGCTGGCATGTGGGCCTTGGGCGCGGCCATGCAAGGCCGCCTGAGCGCTTGGGGTGCGCTGGTGGTGCAGTCTGCCGCATTGGCCACAGCCACGCGTGCATTGGGTCTCATTGATCTGCACTATGTGTTCAAGCCTCTGACCATGGTGTTGGCCTTGGTTTGGGTGATCGCGCGTTTTCAATCAATCGCCCAGCGCCCTGGCGATTCGCGCGCCCAATCGCTCAGTCACCCTGGCTCGCAATCTTTTGCCATTCATTTGGCAACCCAATTCAAAGCCTTGCTGTGCTCAGCGTTGCTGGCGTGCATGGCAGGTGACGTGCTTTTGATGTTGCCCGGCAATTACTTTTTAGCAGGCTTGGCCGCATTTTTGGTGGGCCACGTGTTCTACATCTCCATGCTGCGGGTTGACACGCAGACCGTGCGCTGGTTTCCCAACCGCGTCGCCCTTGCGGCCACGCTGGCCGTTGGTGTGGGCCTTTACTTGGTTCTTTGGCCTGGTTTGCATGACCCGGTGCTCAAAGCTGCGGTGGCGCTGTACGCTTTGGTGATTTCGTTGATG
>JANNCN010000015.1:0-106212 GCA_031386665.1 Rhodoferax sp.
CGCGTCCAGCCGGGCCAGGGTGGCCTTGGCCACGGCGGCCTTGGCCGACGCTAGCGTCCCATCCAAATTCAATAAATCCAACATGCTGGACGCCAGCCGCGCCTTGGCAGAATTTGCCTGCGCCGCCTCGCAGCGCCCCGCCCGCGCGGTTCAAATTGCGCAAGATCTGTTTGAAAACGGCGGGCCGTCCGACATGCGCGCCGCTTTGTGCGACCTTCAGCCCGACGGGGCCAGTTCAGTGCGCGAAGACGTGATGGTGCGCTTCAGCGATTCGGAACGTGTGGTGTCCGTGAACAACCAATGGATGAGCAGCGGCACCGTGACCGACACCGAAATCAGCTTTGGCCGAGGTGCGGCACGCTGGCGAATCGACCGCGCCACGGCCGAGGCAAGTTTGGTCAGCAGCAGCGGGAAATTGATTTTTATGGGCTCTTGCGTGGCAGCCACCAAACCCTGATGCCGCTCAAGCCAAGAGAGCCTGATGCTGGTCAAGCCAAAAGAGCCTGATGCTGGTCAAGCCAGCAAAGCCTGTGCAAACTCGCGCGCGTTGAAGGTCTCCAGCTCTTCGAGCTTTTCGCCCACCCCAATGAAGTAAACCGGCACCGGGCGTTCTCGCGCAATGGCTGCCAACACGCCGCCTTTGGCCGTGCCGTCCAGCTTGGTGACGATCAAACCCGTGAGTTGCAAGGCGTCGTCAAAGGCTTTGAGTTGAGTCACGGCGTTTTGCCCCGTGTTGCCGTCTATCACCAGCAGAATCTCGTGCGGTGGCAAGGCAGCGGCTTGGGCAACTCCGTCAGCTTCAGGCACACCAGCTTTTTGAATCACCCGCTTGATTTTTTTCAGCTCGTCCATCAGGTGAATTTGTGTGGCCAGCCGCCCGGCTGTGTCGATTAGCACCACGTCTTTGCCGCGTGCACGGCCCGCGCTCACGGCGTCAAAACTCACAGCCGCTGGGTCGCCACCTTGCTGGCTGACGATGTCAACCGTGTTGCGGTCAGCCCATACCGTCAACTGCTCGCGTGCGGCGGCGCGAAACGTGTCACCGGCTGCCAACAGCACGCTGGCCCCGTGGTCGGCCAAATGCCGGGTCAGCTTGCCAATGGAAGTGGTTTTGCCAGCGCCGTTCACCCCTACCACCATGATGACGGTGGGCTTGTGTTCGCCAATCACCAGCGGTTTTTCAAGCGGTTGCAACAGGTCGGTCAAACTGGCGACCAAGGCGTTTTTAAGGGCAATCGGGTGGGTAATGCCACTGGTCGCTACTTTGCGGCGCAAATCGGCCAGCAAAAATTCAGTGGCGGCCACGCCCGCATCGGCCATGAGCAAGGCACTTTCAAGGTCTTCGTACAGCGCATCATTGATTTGCGAGCCACCAAACACACCCGAAATACTCGACGCTGTTTTGCCCAAACCCGCTTTGAGCTTGTCCAGCCATTTTTGCCGCTCAGGGGCAGGCGCACCGGGCAGTGGAATTTCAATGGGCTGAACCAGCGCACGCCCAATGAGCGAGCCACCCAAGGCGCTGTTGGGCGGCGGTACCAGGGGTGCCGTTGGCGCAGCGGGTGGAGCAGATTCGCGTGATACGGGAACGGCCGCTGGGGTTTCCAGCAAGCTGGGTGGCGCGACAGGGGGTTTTTTCTTGAAAAAGCTGAACATTGGCGGGTTCTTAGAATCACACTATTCTATGAAACACACCAAAGCCCTTTTTTGCTGCCTGTCGATGAGCCTGTTGGCTTTGACCCAAACGGCCACGGCGCAGACGCCAGCACCGACCCAAACGCAGAAGACCCAAGCCGGCCAGGTGACCCAGTTCACCCTGCCCAACGGGATGACGGTCATCATCAAGCCCGATAACCGCGCGCCCACGGCCGTGCACATGCTGTGGGTGCGGGTGGGTTCGATGGACGAAGTGGATGGCAGCTCTGGCCTGGCCCACATGCTGGAGCATGTGATGTTCAAAGGCACGCCCAAGGTGCCATTGGGTGAATTCTCCCGGCGGGTTGCGGCCTTGGGGGGACGCGAGAACGCCTTCACCAGCAAAGACTACACCGGCTACTACCAGCAAATTCCCGCCAACCGGCTGGAAGACGTCATGAAGCTGGAGGCCGACCGCTTTGCCAACAGCTTTTGGACGGACGCAGAATTTGCCAAAGAGCTTGAAGTCGTGAAAGAAGAGCGCCGCATGCGCACTGACGACGACCCACGCGCCTTGATGGGCGAAGCCCAAAGCGCCGTGACCTACGTGGCGTCGCCCTACCGTAGGCCCATCGTCGGGTGGATGAACGACCTGGACGCCATGACACCTGCCGACGCCACCGCGTTTTACAAACGCTGGTATGTGCCCGCCAATGCCGCTGTCGTGATTGCCGGTGACGTGAACGTCGCCCAAGCCCGTCGCTTGGCTGAAAAATACTACGGGCCCATTCCCAAACGCGCTGTGCCCACCCGCAAACCCCGAATCGAACCCGAACAAACGGGTTTGCGCCGCCTTGATTTCAAAGCCCCCGCCGAACAATCGTATGTGTCCCTGGCCTTCAAGGTGCCGCAACTGGTGTCGCTTGGCAAGGCTGATGACAAGTTGACTGATTCCGACACCGATGCGCTGGCCCTCACTGTGTTGTCCGCCGTGCTGGACGGTTACAGCGGTGCCCGCCTGGAACGCGCGTTAACCCAGGGCGACGCGCGGGTGGCAGACAGTGCCAGCACATCCAACGGCCTGTGGGGCCGTGGCCCGCAATTGTTCATATTGGAAGGCGTGCCAAGCGCGGGCAAAACCGCAGAGCAGGTTGAAGCCGCCTTGCGCGAACAAGTCGCCCGCATTGCCAAAGAGGGCGTGAGTGAATCAGAACTGAACCGCGTCAAAACCCAATGGATCGCCAGCGAAATTTACAAACTGGACTCGGTGGTCAACCAAGCCAACACATTGGGCAGCCAATGGGTGCAGGGCCTGCCGATGGACGCGGGCGAACGGGTAATTGCGCGCTTGCGCAGCATCACGGCCTTGCAAGTGCAAGCCGTTGCACAAAAGTACTTTGGCGACGACCAGCTCACCGTGGCCATTTTGCGGCCCCAGCCCCTGGACAAAAACCGCAAAGACCGCAAAAACGCCTCGGGTGCCCGCCAATGAAACGCTTCACTTTGACCTTCACCACGTTGGCATTCCTGGGCGCGGCGCTCGTGTCGCAACAGGCCACTGCCGCCATTCCCATTTTCCACTGGACGCAAGCCTCAGGCGCCCGCATTTACCTGGTCGAGAGCCCCAGCATCCCCATGGTCGATGTCAAGATTGACTTTGACGCAGGCGCACGCCGTGACCCACGCGACAAAGTCGGCCTGGCCACCACCACAGCCAGTTTAGCGTCTTTGGGTGTCCTGTCCAAAGGGAATCAACCCGCATTAGACGAAAACGAGCTGGGCGAGGCTTGGGCTGACTTGGGCGCTGCGTTTTCCAGCGGTGCCAGCACCGACCGCATGAGCTTTTCAATGCGATCCCTGACCTTCCCGGACATTTTGCCCAAAGCGGTGGCTTTGGCCGCGCGTCAGATCGGCGAGCCGTCGTTTTTGCCCGCCATTTGGGATCGCAACCGCCAGCGTCTGGTGGCCAGCCTGAAAGAAGCCAACACGCAACCCGCCACCCTGGCCGCGCGTGCATTCGGGGCAGCCGTGTACGGCAGCCACCCCTATGGTTTTGACGTGACGCCCGAGTCGCTTGCCAACATCACGGTCCAAGACATGCAGGCCTTGCATGCCCGCGCAATTTTGCAGTGCCGTGCCACCGTCACCTTGGTCGGTGCCATCACCCGCAACCAGGCCGACGCCATGGTCACGAGCTTGCTGTCACGCATTGCGCCCGCCCCAACGGCAGACGCCCAAGCTGCCGCCTGCGCACCCTGGCCCGCGGTACCCGACATTGCGCCCTTGACCCAAGCCAAAGAGGAGCGCATCGCCTTTGAATCTGCCCAGGCGCATGTGCTGATGGGCCAACCTGGCTACAAACGCGATGACCCCGACTTTTTTGCTTTGTCCGTGGGCAACTACATTTTGGGTGGTGGCGATTTTGTCTCACGGCTTTACAACGAAGTGCGCGAAAAGCGCGGCTTGAGCTACAGCATCGACAGCTACTTCACACCCGCCTTGCATGCGGGCGCGTTCACGATTGGCCTGCAAACCCGGCCCGACCAGGTGGCAGCGGCCTTACAAGTGTCGCGCGAGGTGCTGAGCCAATTTGTCAGCAAAGGCCCCACCGCCGCCGAACTGAAGGCCGCCAAAGACAACATGGTGGGTGGCTTTGCGCTGCGCATTGACAGCAATGCCAAGCTGCTTGACAACGTTGCCAGCATCGCTTGGAACAAATTGCCCCTGGACTACCTGGACACCTGGACGCAACGCGTGTCCGCCATCACCCTGGCCGATGTGAAAGCCGCATTCGGCCGCAAACTGCAGCCAGAGCGCATGGTGACAGTGGTGGTGGGCGGCCCGCCTTGACACGCAACGTGATCAAACCCAACACGGCCATCCTTTAAGCTCGCAAGATGACAAAACCAGATTCAACCTCAATACCTTCAAAATCGTCCAAAACCGCCAATGACCCGTCGGCTCGCAAGGCAACGGGCAAACCCGGTAAGGCAGGCAATGCGGGCAAGAAGCCAGTGCACCGCGGCGGAGCCTTGGCGCATGAAATTCGCATCATTGGCGGCTTGTGGAAGCGAACCAAGCTCAAGGTCGCTGACCGCCCGGGCCTGCGCCCCACGCCCGACCGCGTGCGCGAGACTTTGTTCAACTGGCTGGGCCAAGACCTCACGGGATGGCGTTGCATAGACGCCTTTGCCGGTACCGGTGCGCTGGGATTTGAGGCTGCCTCGCGCGGTGCACTGGCGGTGCACCTGATTGAGCACGACGCAAGCCTGGTGGATCAACTCAAGCGCGTGCAAACCCAACTGCAAGCCAGCGCCACCCAAATCGTGCGCGGTGACGGTGTGGTGGCCCTCAAACAGCTTGAAGCGCACAGCATGGATTTGATTTTGATTGACCCACCCTTTGACTCGCCGCACTTTGAAGCAGCTGTGCAAGCGGCTGGCAGGGCTGTGTCGGCGCAAGGTTTTGTCTATCTGGAGGCCCCCGTCAAATGGACACCTGAGCAACTTGAAGCAGTCAACCTGGCATTGCATCGCCACCTGAAAGCAGGCGCGGTGCACGCCCATTTATTGAAACGACCAGAGCCCTCGGTGGCTCCGTGAAATCACTGCATAATTCCGCCATTGCAAGCCCGTCAAAGTCCAAGCCCTGCGTCGCTTGGCACTATGGGCTTGCATTCGTTTGAAACGGACACTCTATGGCCAACAATGTGATTGCCGTCTACCCAGGCACATTTGACCCGCTGACGCGGGGCCACGAAGACATTGTGCGGCGTGCCCTGCAACTGTTTGGCAAAGTGATCGTGGCCGTCGCTGCCGGTCACCATAAAAAAAATGCGCTGTTCAGCTTGCAAGAGCGCTTGGAAATGGTGCGCGAAGTTGCCAAAGACAACCCCCAGGTGGAGGTGGACAGCTATTCAGGTTTGCTGCGGGACTTTGTGGTGGCCCGCGGTGCCAAAGCCGTGGTGCGTGGCCTGCGAGCCGTGACTGACTTTGATTACGAGTTTCAATTGGCTGGCATGAACCGCACTCTGATGCCAGACGTTGAAACCGTGTTTCTGACCCCCAGTGACAAGTACCAGTTCGTCTCCAGCACTTTTGTGCGCGAAATCGCCTTGCTCGGCGGTGAGGTAGACAAATTTGTGTCGCCGTCTGTCCATGCGCGGCTGCTCGCCAAGGTCGCCAGCCAGCCTGAAAGCTATTCGACTGAAGGCTGAGCGGGCTCGATCAACCCGCAGCGCCGCAACCAAGCCAGTAGCGTTTGGTTCACCTCATCGGGCCGCTCCATGGTCAGCATGTGGCCGCACTGCGCCACCATCACCAGTTCAGCAGCTGGCACCAAGGCGGCAATCTCGCGCGAGCATTCAGGGGGCGTCAGTAGATCTGAATCGCCACACATCACCAGCGTGGGGCAAGTGACTTGCGACAAATGCAAACGCGCGTCCGGGCGCTGCATGATGGCGCGATTTTGGCGAACCAACTGATCTGGCCCAGCCGCCAAAACGAAATCAAGGTAGGTTTGGGTTAACGCCGCGTCATTGGCGCGACTTGGGTGAAAAGCCATGGGTATATTGAGGGTCAACACCTCTTTGGCACGGCCCTGCTCAAAAAATTTCAGGGCCGCTTCGCGCAGTTGGGCCATGTCGGGCGTTTCAGGCCGAGCATTGGTGCCCAAAAGCGCGAGACCTTTGACGCGCTCGGGCGCTTGGCGCACCACCTCCATCGCCAAAATGCCACCCATTGAAGCGCCGCACAACACCAGCGGCCCAGCATGCTCCTGCAACAAGGCTTGCGCCATGCTGCCAATGCTGAGATGGCGGGTGTGCACGTCGGTCACACTGACTTTGGCGCTTTGGGGCAATGCCGCCAATTGGTGTTGCCACATCACCGCATTCGAAGCCAGGCCGGGCAAAAAGACTATTTGTTGCATCAAGCAATTTCCTTGGAAAGACAGGCGTATATTGGGGCTGTGCGCTAGATTGTCATTGTGTTTGCCCTTCAGGAGCCCGCCATGAAAATACTTGTTCCCGTTGACGGTTCTGCTGTTTCACTGGACGCCGTGCGCCATGTCATTGCTTTGGCTGACCAAGGGCTGGAACTGACCGTGGTGCTGGCCAATGTGCAAGAGCCGTCGACTTTGTACGAAATTGTCGTGGTGCACGACGCACAAGCGCTTGCGCGACTGAGTGCCGCAGCCGGAGCCCACACGCTGATCGCCGCGCAGGCTTTGCTGGAAGGTGCGCAAATCAGCTTTCAAAGCGAAATTGCCACGGGCGACCCAGCGCACACTCTGATTGATATTTTGGAGCGTTTTGGTGCCGATTTGGTGGTCATGGGATCCAGCGGCTCGGGCAGCCTGCGCAACGCCGTGATGGGTTCGGTTGCCAATGAGGTGCTGCGGGCCGCTGCGGTGCCCGTGGTGATCGTCAAGTCGAGCCAGACGGATGACGATGACCTAGAAGCGCTGAAGGACAGCGCCGAAACCCAGCCAGACGCTTTGACGGATCTTGAAGACGAATCAACAGGCAGCCGCTGACTGCGTGTCCCGGTAAATTTGCTCAAACAAGTCGCGCTGGGCGTGGCTGCCACCAATTTCAATCAGCCGGGGCATGGCAGCCTGCATGTGCTTGATCGCTTGGCGTTTGTCGCCTTGTGCATGCGCCAGCAACCCATGCGCGAGTGGCAGGCAGACTTGCGCCCAAACGCCGTTTAGGTCTATCGGTTGAGGCCTTGAATCTTGAGGGTGCTGATGCCGCTTTTCCTGCCCTTTGGCGATCAGGTTGTTAAGCAAAATCTGCGCTTCAGGCCGCCCTACCCGGGCCAGGCCATAGAGGTAATGCAAATCTAAAAATGGCAGAACCTGGTCATTCACGCGCGGGGCCAAATAGTTTCCAAGGTCTTGCCAGCGGTTGCCAACATTCACCCCGCGCAGCTCAAGTCGCGCCAGCAAAGACACGGCATTCACCTGGTCTTGCGAGTAGTCTTTGGCCACACCCCAAACTTGGTGGTCATACAGACGCAGAACGTCGTCAAACTGCTGAAGCTCAATTCCAAACAGCGCTTGGTGCCACCAATTGTGGGTGACCATGAACGAGTTCAAATCTGTCCAGGTGTCGCTCACGTCGTTCATAAACGCTTGGCCTTCGGTGTTGCGCCCTTGCGTCAGCATCACATGCGCCAGCGCGTGGTGCGCCCAGGGTTCCTTGCGGCACATGCGAATGCCTTGGCGAGCCGCCGCTTCAGCCTGCTCCAGCAGATGGCACTGCTCCAGTCCAAAAGCCGCCATGCCATGCACGTAAGGAATGTCACCTGATGCGGGCAGCGCCGCTTGCGCCAGGCGCAGCATGCCGGGTGCATCGCCCAAGTTGAACAAATGGTACTGGCCCAGTTTGACAGACACCAGATCGCGCGGAAATTCGCGGGCCTGCTCTTCATGCAAAGCCACTGCGCGAAGCATGTCACCCTTGACCCAAGCCTCAATGCAGGCCACAAAGCGCCGTTCACGCGCCGTCACGTCAGGCGATGCGGACAAGGCCTGATTGGCGCGGTTCAGGTAAGGGCGGGCGTTGGCGCTTGCATCGCGCGACTCGGCAAACATGTGCAAAGCCGCGCAACTGGCTTGCACCATGGCGCTGTGGTCGTGGTCTGCAATGCGCAGCACGTTCACCGCGCGCGCTTCGCAGCTGATAAAACCTTCTACAAAGTCGTTCAGCGCCCCCAGGCTGCTGGCGTTGTGCAGAGTGACGGGGTTGCCAAGTGAGTCAGACAGCATGGGGAATTTTGGGCCACGGTCTTTGTCCTGTGCGCAAGAGTTCGTAAGCGCGCGACACCCGCAGGACACCCAGGTCGTCAAAACGTTGCCCAGCGATTTGCAAGCCGATTGGCAAGCCGCTGGAGGTGTAGCCACAGTTGATGGACGCGGCAGGCTGCTCTGACATATTGAAAGGCACGGTGAACCCAATGTGCTCAAGCCCGTGCAAAGGGTCATTGGTGGGCGACGGCAGCTCGGCAGCAAAGGCGGGCACGGGCGATGTGGGCGAGATCACGTAATCAAACGCGCTGCACGCTGCCACGGTGCCAAGCCGGGTTGCGTGAAACTGGCTGGTGGCAACAAACACTTCGCGCCCCGTCATGCCCGCCGCGCTGTCTGCCCACTGCGCAATGTAGGGCAGCACACTGGCACGTTGGGCTGGCGACAGAGCCGCCATGTCGATGTGGGAACGCATGCGCCATGCGTGGTCCATGCCATCGAGCATGGTGCGTGTCAAAAATGAGCGCATCAGCTCGACCCGCGCACCCGCTTGCTCAAACACTTTGGCAGCCTGCTGCACTGCCGCCCGAACCTCAGCATCCACCGGCAAGCCACAACCGGCGTCCAGCAGCAAACCAATTTTCAAGCCCTTCAGCACTTGGGTGCCTGCGTCAAAATCGTCCCAGGCCAGCGCCTGATACGGCAAACTCATGCTGTCTCGGGCGTCGGGCTGGGCAAGCACTTGCATCATCAGGGCAGCGTCAGCGACGGTGCGCGTCATGGGGCCTGCCGCCCGCCCGGTGTAAGGCGGGTCGATTGGAATACGCCCCAAGCTAGGCTTTAAACTGAAGATTCCGCACCAACCCGCAGGCAGGCGCAACGAACCCCCAATGTCTGTGCCAACGTGCAATGGCCCGTACCCAGCGGCCGCTGCCGCACCCGCCCCGGAGCTGGAACCACCCGGTGTTTTGCTCCCATCCCAGGGATTGCGCGCCAAGGCATGAAAGCTCGACAAGCCGCTGGATAGCATGCCGTAATCGGGCATGGTGGTTTTGCACACCATCACGGCCCCTGCCTCGCGCAGGCGCGCTGCAGGCGGTGAATCTGCCACAGCCGCCACCAGCGGCACGGCGGCTGTGCCCAGCGGTGTTGGGTCGCCCCGCGTAGCCAGATTGTCTTTGATGGTGACTGGCACACCATCGAGCAAACCGCACGGCGCACCCTTTTGCCAACGCTGTTCTGAGGCTTTGGCACCGGCCAGCGCCAGCTCGGGCCGCAACAGGTAAGTGGCATGCAAATGCGGCTCCCAGCGGTCGATATGCTGCAAAACCGACTGAATCACTTCGACAGGCGAGAGGGTGTGGCTGCGAAAGGCTTTCAGCAGTTCATGGGAAGACAGGTCGTGCAGGTTCATGGTGTTGAAAGAGTGAAATTCGAATCAGGGCACAGTGTCTGTTTTGGGTGATTCACATTGCTGCTTGGCATTGGCGATCAATGGCAGTACCTCGTCGGCACGCTCTAAACGGGCCATCATCGACAGGCACAGCATGCTCAAAAAAAGCGGGGCCTGCGCTTGGCCCACGTGTGAGAGCGCAGCGCAAAGGGCCGAATAAGATTCGTCAAGCTCGGCGTCGGTCATGCTGCTGAAGCTGGGTGGTGATCGAATACCAAAGCCGAGGACTTCAGAGCTTGCAAGATTTCCGAAAATACGGGGGCACGCCAGCGGCCCAGCACATAAGCATCGGGCCGCACCAGCACCAAGCTCTGGGCATTTGCATCTGGCAGACCGTAACGCTGCCACGCCTGCCCCAATGTGTCGGTCGACGGGTTGATGGCAATGGCTTCGATGCCCACATCGGCCAGCGTTTGGGTCCAGCCTTTCGCCTCGGACAAATTGAACAGCAAGGCCACCAAACCAGCGCCGAAGCGGCTGGTCAAATGGCATGGCTTTTGAGAGCCCGGTAAGCCACTTAAACACGCTTCAGGCGCGGGCGAACCGGGCGCTGCCTGTGCATTCGTCCATGCGCCTTGCTCAGGCCCGTTCAGAGGCGACACTTGGTAGGTGATGGGTGTGGACTGGCGCGGGTTGATCAGCGAACGCACTTTGCAGTCGCTCAAGGCCAATTTCAAGGTGGCTTCGCGCATCAAGCGAAAGGCAAAGTCGGGTGGCGCCATAAATTCAGTGCTTTTGGCACCAAAGGCCATATTTTCGAGCGCCGCCTGGCGTCGCTCGGTGGAATATGAATCCAGCAGCAAATCAGGCGATTCGCCCCGCACCACTCGCGCCAGCTTCCAGGCCAGATTGCCCCCATCGTCCAGACCCGAATTGAGGCCCCGAACGCCAAAAATGGGCACCAGGTGCGCGGCATCGCCTGCAAAAAAAACACGGCCTTCGCGGTACCGGTCCAGCGTGAGGCATTTGGCGTTGTAAACCGATATCCAAAGTGGCTCCCATGGCTCTAGCTCGCCGATCATGGTGAGGTGGCTTTGCACGCGAGGCAACACGTTTTCGGGTTTGACCGCTTCAGCCGGGTCCTCGTCGTCGCGGATCTGGTAATCAATGCGCCAAACGTCATTGGGTTGGCGGTGCATCAAAAGCGTCGAGCCGGGGTTGCTGGGTGGGTCAAACCAGGCCAAGCGCTCCACCGCGCGACGGCTCTTTTGCTGAATGTCAACAATCACATACTTGCCGTCGTACTGAGTACCTTTCAGTTGCAAGCCCAACTGCTCTCGCACTGTGCTGCGCCCACCGTCGCAGGCAACCAGCCAGTCCGCCGTGAGGGTGCGCGTAGCGGCAAGGCCAGCCGGGCCTTCGGCCTGCGTGACATCAACTTCAACGCGATGGGGCAGTTGGCGAACTGCCGTGACACGGCGGTTCCACTCGACTTCAACTTGGCCAGGCGCCGCCTTTTGACCGGCCTCATGCGCGAACTGCTCAATCCAGTACTGCTGAATGTTCACCATGGGTGCAAAGCGCTGGGTGGGCTCGCTTGGCATTTCAAAATGCAGCACCTCGGTACCTTGGTAGAAGCTGCGGCCCCCCACCCACGACAAACCTTTGTCTACCAAGGCGCGGTCTGCCCCTACCCAGCCCAAAATCTCTTGGGATCGACGCGACACGCAAATCGCCCGGCTGCCGGTGCAATAACCGGCGTCGGCTTCAATCACCCGGCTTTCAACACCGTAGCTGGCCAGCAGCGCCGCCAAAGTCAGCCCAACCGGGCCACCGCCTGCGATCAGCACCGGGACGTGGCTTGAATTTGGCTGACCAAGGGCGGGCATGTCTGTTGTGTGAACTGATTTAGTCGGATGCGGATTGCTATAATATATGTAGCAAACTATCTATATTATTCGGGAGCTAGAGCACAATTTTGTTCACATTTTGATCAAAATGCCGAATTTGGGCCATATTTACCACAATTGTGGTAAATATGGCAATTTTCACGCAATCAACCCCAAGACAGTGCCGACAGGTCGTTCACAAAAATCGGCATGTCTTTCCAAAGACCTTTGAGATTTTTGTTAGCCAGAGTGATCCACTGCGGCTGGTACAAAAAGCCATGTACCGCCTCGTTAGCCAGCATGCGCTGCGCGTCGCCCAGCAGCTTGGCGCGGTCCGCAGGGCGGGGGCTGTTTTTGATCTTGTCAAACAGCTCGTTGAACTTGGCCGACTCGTAACCCCAGTAGTAGTCCTTCTTGGCAAAATTACCCAGGTCAAACGGCTCAACGTGGGAGATGATGGTGAGATCGTAGTTTTTGTTGGTGTAGGTGCCACTGAGCCATTGCGCCCACTCAACGTTTTCGATCTTGGCAACGATGCCAATTTTGGCAAGTTGCGCGGCAATCACCTCGCCACCCTGGCGGGCGTAGGGCGGTGGTGGCAACTTCAGCGTCAATTCAAGCGGCGTTTTAATTCCCGCTTCGGCCAGTAAGGCTTTGGCTTTGTCGATATTGAAGGGGTTGATACCCGTGGTGTCCACAAACCCGAAGCCGCCAGGCACGTAATGGCTGCCGATGGGCGCACCATAGCCGTCGCCTGCGCCTTCAATCACGGCCTTTCGGTCGATGGCGGCAGCAATAGCACGGCGCACACGCACGTCGTCCAGCGGCTTTTTCTTGTTGTTCATGGCCAAAATGGTTTTGGCACGCGAGCCGCTGACCAGGACCTGAAACTTGGGATTGGTTTTGAACTGAGCCACGCTGCGGGGTGTGACCCGTGGAAAGGCGTTGATGTCGCCCGCCAACAGCGCTGCTACTTGGGCTGCGGGGTCACTGATGAAGCGAAAAGTCACTTTTTTCATCTTGATGGACGACGCGTTGCGGTAGCCGTCCCACTTTGCCAGGACGACCGACGAGCCTTTGTTCCAGACATCGAGCTTGTAAGGGCCGGTGCCGACGGGCTTGGTGGCATTGGTGTCCACGCTTTTGGGCTCCACAATGATGGCGGTGGCCTGGCCCATCAAAAACAAAAAGTCGGGGTCGAGTTCTTTGTTGATGACGACCAAGGTGTGCGCGTCAATGGCGGCCACGCTTTCCATGGTGGCAAAAGTGCGTTTGTCCTTGTTAGTGCTCTTTTCACCGGCGGCGCGTTCGAAGGAAAATTTGACCGCCGCAGCGTCGAACGGTTCACCGTTTTGAAACTTGACGCCCTTGCGCAAAGTGAAGGTGTAGGTCTTCAAATCGGGTGAGATTTCCCACTTTTCAGCCAGCAAGGGCGACACCGTGCCGTCGCTGTTGATTTTGGTCAGCGTTTCGAACACGTTGTAATGAACGATTTCTGCGATGCTGGACGCGGCCCCGCCAGTGGGGTCTAACCCGGGCGTGGGCTCCAGCGTCATGCCCAGCACCAAAGAATCTTTTTTGCCCTGCGCCATGGCAGTGAATGGCACTGTGGCCAATGCTGCACTGGCAGCCGTAGAGGTAAGAACGTGGCGACGATTGACCATGGATTGGGTTCCTTCATTCAATAAACAGGGTGAAAGCGGCAAATCGAGCCCGCCGCACCATGAACAATATCATCAAATTTGGCTTGGAGATGGGTCAGTGCGCCAAATGGCAGGCGACGCTGTGGCCGACGTTGCCATTCACTGCGACCGGTTTGAGCGCTGGTTGACTGCCATCACACACAGAGGTCGCCAGTGGGCAACGATTCGCGTAGGCGCAGGCGGTGGGCGGGTGAACGCTGGGGGCGATGACCAAAGTGCGCTTGCGTTGACCGCTTGGGGCGGGTTCCATCCGCGGGACGGCGTCCAGCAGGGCTCTGGTGTACGGGTGCGCGGCATGGTTGAACAAGGTTTGCGGTGCGCCTTGCTCAACAATGCGACCCTGAAAAATCACCGCCACCTCATCACACAGGTGGTTGACCACGGCCAAGTCGTGGCTGATGAGCAGGTAAGTCACCCCAAACTGCTGTTGCAGGTCTTGCATCAGGTTCAAAACCTGAGCCTGAACCGACACGTCCAGCGCACTGACGGGTTCATCCGCAACAATTAATTTGGGTCGCGTGATCAAGGCACGGGCGATGGCGATACGCTGACGCTGTCCACCTGAAAACTCATGCGGGTATTTGTCAAGATCACTGTCCCGCAGCCCAACTGATTCAAGCACGGCGCGGGCCTGGGTCAGTTGGTCTGATGGCGAGGTTCGAGCTTGCGCGGCCAGGGGTTCACACACAATGCGGGCAATGGTCTGGCGCGGATCCAGCGAGCCATAAGGATCCTGAAACACCATTTGAAAGTCGCGCCGCGCCGCTCGCAGCTCAGCGGGCTCCAACAAATTCAGATCCTGCCCAAGCAGCCGGACCGTGCCGCTGGACGGTGGCTCTAACGCCATGACCAAACGGGCCAAAGTAGATTTACCAGAACCAGATTCACCCACCACGCCCAAGCTGTGCCCACTTCGCACGGTCAGGTCAACACCACGCAGTGCTTTGACCACGGGCGGTTTCACCCAAAGGTGCTCGCGCGGCAAGGTGTAGTCGCGGGTCAGGCCCTCGGCTTTCAGCAAGTCCGGCGTCATAACGCGCTACTTGGCAAAGCGGCTTGCGCTTGGTCACCGTCAGAATGATCTGCGTCTTGGGCAACCACGTCCAGCCGAAAGCAACTGGCTGTGTGACCCAGCCCCAACGCAGTAGGCGGCGGTCGGGCATCAGCACAGTGGGGAATCGCATAGGCACAGCGGGCGCAAAACGGGCAGCCTGCAGGCAAATCAATCAACTCCGGCACAGTGCCAGGGATGGTGGTCAAGCGGGTGCTGACTTGCATGACTTTGCGTTCGGCGGATGCCATTGTTGCGCTGTTTGGGATGTTTGGCGCCTTGTTCAGTTTGGGCCGTGCGCCAAAAAGACCTCGGGTGTACGGGTGTGCCATGTCTGCAAAAACAGCAGGCGTCGGCCCGGTTTCAACCACGCTGCCCCCGTACATCACCATCATCCGCGAGACGTTTTGGGCGATCACGCCCAAGTCATGCGAAATCAGAATCAGTGCCATATTGCGTTCTTGCACCAAGTCATGAATCAGGTCGAGAATTTGCCCCTGAATGGTCACATCCAAAGCCGTGGTGGGTTCATCCGCAATCAATAAGTCTGGCCCGCAAGCCAATGCGATGGCAATGGTCACCCGCTGGCGCTGCCCGCCCGAAAATTGGTGCGGGTAGGCATCAAACCGGGTGTTCGCGTTGGGAATTCCGACCCGTTCCAGCAGGGCAACGGCCTGTTTTCGAGCCTCGTCTTTGCTGGCACCTCGGTGCAGTCGCAGTGGCTCTGCCACTTGGGCGCCAATGGTGTGAACCGGATTCAGTGCCGTCATTGGCTCCTGAAAGATCATGCCGATGCGGTTGCCGCGCAATTGGCGCAGCGTTGCATCAGGCTGACCCACTAGTTCCTGACCATCAAATTGGATACTGCCGCGAACCACTGCATTGTCGGGAAGTAAACCCAAGAGCGACAGCGCCGTGATGGACTTACCACAACCGGATTCACCGATCAAACCCAAGGTTTCCCCTCGCTCCAACTTGAAATTGATGTCTCGCACGGCGTCGGCAGGCCCGCGTTGGGTCTGCAATTGAACACTCAGGTGGGTGACTTCCAGCAAAGACATAGGTTGAAACTTGACCTTAACGCTTTCGCGCAAGGCGCGGGTCCATCAAATCACGCAACCCGTCACCCAGCAGGTTCAGCCCCAACACCGCCAACACGATGGCCACCCCCGGAAAGACCGCCAGCAAAGGCGCTTGGAACAAAAGCGTTTGCGCTTCAGCCAGCATACGACCCCAAGAAGGTTGCGGTGGTTGCGTGCCCAAGCCCAGGTAAGACAAAGCCGCTTCCGCCAAAATCGCAATGGCAAACCGTATCGTGACCTGCACAATCAGCACGGATGAAATATTGGGCAGCACATGGTCAAAGGTGATTTTGAAAGGCCCTTTGCCACAGGCTTTTGCGGCCAACACGTACTCACGCGACCACACTGCCACGGCGGAGGCGCGCGTCACACGCGCAAAGTTGGGGATGTTGAATATGCCAATGGCGATGATTGAATTCACGATGCCCGCACCAAAAACCGCTGTCATCATGATGGCCGACAAAATCGCCGGGAAGGCGAATGTGAAGTCGGCCAAGCGCATGATGACTTCTTCTACCCAGCCGCGTTTTGCTGCAGCAAGCAATCCCAATCCCGCGCCAATGACCAGCCCGATGGTCACTGCGATGACGCCTACCAAAATGGAGTTGCGGGCCCCCACCAGCAGCAGAGAGGCGACATCACGGCCAAACGGATCGGTACCCAGCCAATGGGAAGCGCTGGGTGCCTGTAGCTTGGCCGTCATGTCAATTTCGTAGGGAGACCATGGCGTCCAAACCCATGACAAAGCTGCGGCCAATACCAGCATTAGCGTGAAAACGCCACCGATCACAAAACTGCGGTGCGATTTTGCTCGCGTCCAGAACGAAACTTGGTTCGAGCCGTCGCGTGGGCGCACCTTTACTGTCAGATTGCCGTTTGGGTTTGGCGCGGGCTGATGCACGGCGGTCATATGTCGCTGGCCTTGACGCGCGGGTCAATCACCGCGTAAAGCACGTCCACCGCAAAGTTAACGACGACAACCATGGTGGCCAGCAGCATCACACAGTTGCGCACCACAATCAGGTCGCGGTTAGAGATAGACTGAAAAATCAAGCGCCCCAGTCCTGGCAAATAAAACACGTTTTCAACCACGATCGTGCCCGCCAAAAGCTCTGCAAATTGCAGACCCATGACAGTGATCACGGGAATCATGGCGTTGCGCAGCACATGCCTCCAAACAGTGGCGCGTTTGGACAGGCCTTTGGCCCGTGCAGTGCGCACAAAGTCTTCGCGAAACACTTCAAGCACAGCCGAGCGGGTAATGCGCGCCAAAATTGCCGCTTGCACAACCGCCAGAGACAAAGCGGGCAACAGCAAAGATTTGAGCCCCTCCAAAACCCCTTCATCCCACCCTTCAAAACCGCCGGCTGAAAACCATTGCAAATGCACGGAAAACAGCAGAATCAGCAAAATTGCAAACCAAAAGTTGGGTATCGCAATGCCAATTTGGGTCAGGCCCATCAGCCCCACATCGCCCAACTTATTGTGATTGGACGCAGCATAAATACCCACGCTCAAAGCCAACAGGGTGGTCAAGAACATCGCCATCATCGCCAGCGGAACCGTCACCGCCAGCCGCTCCCAAACCAACTCAGAAACGGGCGAGCTGTAGGTGTAGCTCAGGCCCAAGTCCCCAGTGACCAACCCTGTGATCCAAGACACGTAGCGCTCAAGTGGGGGGCGGTTCAGCCCCAACTTGTCGGCCAAGGCTCGCACCGCCTCAGGCGCGGCGTCAGGGCCCATCAAAATCAATGCCGCATCGCCGGGCAGTATTTCCAGCACCATGAAAACAACAATTGATGCCCCTATCAGGGTGGCCACCAAGGTGGCGAATCGTTTGAGTAAAAAAAGGCCCATGGATTAAAGTAATTGTCCTCATTATGAACAAGACTTCAACAGTTTTTGCAGCCAGACCCTGCCTGACGCATCGATAATCAAACCATGGCCCTGATCATCACCGACGAGTGTATAAACTGCGACGTTTGCGAGCCTGAATGCCCCAACGACGCGATTTTCATGGGCATTGAAATCTACCAGATTGACCCCAAAAAATGCACGGAATGTGTGGGTCACTTTGACGAACCACAGTGTGTGCAGGTTTGCCCAGTCGCCTGCATTCCCGTGGATCCCAATTGCGTCGAAAATCAGGAGACGCTTTGGCAAAAATACCGGCGATTGCAAGGGCAGGTCAATTGAGTCGTCTCACCCATTAGTGACTGCGAACTAGACGGCAGATGATTGGGCAGGCTTTTTTGGCTTCGGTGGTTTTGAAAGTTTGCCGGGTTTAACAACGTCAACAGCTTGGGCGCTTGATTTTGACATCTTCTTCTTGGCGGTTTTAGGCGCCTTGGGCTGTTTGACCATCATTGGAACCGCTCTTGACCGTGTCACTTTGGCTTGTTTCGGCTTTTCGACGATGCCCAGACGAGCTTCGGAACTCAGGGCCAAGTCACTTTTTTCTCGTCCCTTGCGTTCATTGGCCAACTGTTCGACGGCCTTCTCGCTGTCGCGCGTTATCTTGGCGGCCGCACTTCTTTGCTCTGCTGTTCGCGCGTCCGAAGTGTCGATTTGTGCGCCCCCAGGGCACCGCGTTTGGCTGTAGGTATTGCCACATTTGTAAGCGGATTGCGCGGAGACAAGATTGGCTGTATTGGCCAAGACCACGCCAACCAAAAACCTCATCAAATGAACGCTGACTTGTGAATGTAGCACTTTGAACTCCAAAAAAAATTTACGGCGCGGGGTCTAACTGACTGGCTTCCGGTGTTTTCTCTGCTGCAACCTGCACGGGTCGCGGTGGCTTTGGCCTGGGCGGCTTGCTGGTGTATACCAGCATCGTGGCCTTGTCCATTTCGCCCGCCACAAAATGCGAAACAGCTTTAAGGGCCCGATCAATGCTCTGCTCAATAGCAGTACGGTGGTCAAGCGAGGGCTTTTTAAGCACCCAATGAATCACTTCTGACTTGATGCCAGGATGCCCAATCCCAAGGCGCAGACGCCAAAAATCACCAGTTCCAAGCTGATCGTAAATGTCTCGCAGCCCATTGTGTGTGCCCCGACTGCCGCCCAATTTGAGTTTGGCGTCGCCTGGTTCAAGGTCAAGCTCGTCGTAAGCCACCAAAATCTCTTGGGGTTCAATCTTGAAAAACCGAGCCAAAGAACCCACGGACTTGCCCGACAGATTCATGAATGTCTGGGGCTTGAGCAACCAGACGTGTTGCCCTTGCACACTTGTGCGGGCCAGCATTCCAAAATAGCCTTTGTCCATCACTGGCACAACTTTGAGTTCACGGGCGAGCGCATCAATCCACCAAAATCCGGCATTGTGTCGGGTGCTCTCATACTCTGGGCCAGGGTTGCCCAATCCGACAAACAGTTTGATCATGTGCAGAATTTGACCACGAAAACACCAAGGCACTGAAATAGCGAAGCGCCAAAAGAAAAGGCCCACCGATGTGGGCCTTTCAAGGACATTTCCAAGTCTTTCGACCGAATCAAGGATTGCTTGGTATTCGCGGCTCCCGAGTATTCCGAAATTACTTCTTGGCGGCGGGCGCTTTGGCAGCAGGAGCTGCCTTTCCAGCAGGTGCGGCTGCTTTTCCTGCAGCAGCGCCAGCCTTACCAGCCGGCGCCGCAGCACCAGCTTTTGCACCAGCAGCGGGAGCACCGGCAGCAGCAGCGGCAGGATCAGCCGCTGGCTCAGCACCCGCAACCATCACCACCGACACCAATACTGGATTGTTCTTGCCGTGCGTCACAACCGTCACGCCCTTAGGCAAAACGATGTCTGACAGGTGCAAAGAAGCGCCCTTTTTCAGTCCGCTGAGATCAACTGCAATGAATTCTGGCAAATCTGCAGGCAAGCACTTCACTTCAATTTCAGTGATGACGTGGTTAGCGATGCAGCCTTCGGTTTTCACCGCTGGTGAGTTTTCGTCACCGCTGTAGTGCAATGGCACTTTCATGTGCAGCTTGGTGTTCGCATCGACGCGTTGAAAGTCAATGTGCAAAACGAGCTGCTTGAACGGGTGCATTTGCACGTCACGCAATAGCACTTTGCTTTCAGTACCACCCACGTCCATGTCCAGCACGGTCGAGTGAAACACCTCTTTCTTGAGGGCGTGCCACAGCGCGTTGTGATCGAGTTCGATCAACTGCGTTGGAACTGTGCCACCATAAACAATACCGGGCGTGCGGCCGGAAATGCGGAGACGGCGGCTCGCACCCGTACCCTGCTTTGGACGCTCAAAAGCGACAAATTTCATAAAATCTACTCCAGTGAAAGAATCCACCGCGACCAGTGTGATTCCGTTTTAAAAAGGCCCGATGAGAAAAGTCTCACAGGCCCACTTTTTGCCCAGATCAAACGCTCAACTGAAGACCAATTGAGACAGATCGAAAACCTAGAAAAGGTTTTCCTGATCCGAGAACAAACTCATAACCGACTCACCTTTGGCGATGCGTGCAATCGTTTCTGCGATCAATGGCGCAACGGTAAGTTGGCGAATTTTTTGACATTCCGACGCAGCTCTGCTCAAAGGGATGGTGTTGGTCACTACGACCTCGTCAAGCGCGTTGCCGTTGGCTATGCGCTCAATGGCTGGCCCGGAAAATATGGGGTGAGTGCAGTAGGCGTAAACCTTTTTTGCGCCACGCTCTTTGAGAACCTCGGCAGCTTTCACCAAAGTTCCTGCCGTGTCGATCATGTCGTCCATGATGACGCAATTGCGGCCATCAATTTCGCCGATCACGTGCATCACCTCGCTCACATTGGCGCGAGGGCGACGCTTGTCAATGATGGCCAAATCACAATCCAATTGCTTGGCCAGAGCGCGTGCACGGACGACTCCGCCCACATCTGGCGAGACCACAATCAAATCCTCATATTTCTTCAAGCGCAAATCCCCGAGCAACACGGGCGACGCATAAATATTGTCCACAGGTATGTCAAAAAAGCCCTGGATTTGGTCAGCATGCAAGTCCATCGTCAAAACTCTGGCAACACCGACTGCCTGCAACATGTTGGCAACCACTTTGGCTGTGATGGGCACCCGGCTAGACCTCGGACGCCGATCCTGTCTTGCGTAACCGAAATAGGGAATTACGGCGCTGATACGTTCCGCTGACGCCCGTTTCAGCGCATCAACCATGATCAGCAATTCCATCAAATTTTCGTTGGTCGGCGCGCAAGTGCTTTGCACGACAAATACGTCTCGTGCCCGAACGTTTTGGTTGATCTCGACAGTCACCTCGCCGTCTGAGAACCGACCTACCGTTGCGGCACCGAGGCTGATATTCAAATGCCGTGCGATATCCGCGGCCATGCCAGGATTGGCATTACCGGTAAAAACCATGAAATCAGGGGGAGGAGCTACCTGCATTAGAATTCCGGCCAAGGCAATGTGAGAAGCTTAGAGACGAACGTTGAGATGAGATTCAAAGACAATTATCAAAAGCGTTTTGGCAGGGGAAGAAGGACTCGAACCTTCGCATGCTGGAATCAAAATCCAGTGCCTTAACCAACTTGGCGACTCCCCTACACAGGTCGACAGAATAAATCTGTCAACCCTTTATTCAACCTGACTACACCGAACTTGCCCATCCTTGAAGCGGGTGAGCGTGCAAATTGCGACACAATTTAACTGCAAACCCAGTCGGTGCCGAGTGGCTCAACTTTTCAAAAACCTGCAGGGTTTCAGTGGCCTGACCTTTTGTCTGACCTTTTTTCTGACCACTCGTCTGGCTCGGCACCTGCACTTTAGAAAAAACTGCGCTGCCTGAACCCGTCATTTTGCCCAACAACCCGTTCGAACCCAGCCACTCAATTGCGATGTTCACGCCACCGCAAAGTTCTTGGGCCACTGGCTGCAAATCGTTTCGTCCAAACCCGTATGGCTCTTCAGCAAAGCCTGTCATTATAGCAGTTTTGGTGTCGCGCTTCAATCTGGGCGCGGAGAAAATACGGCCAGTTTCCAATCCGTCAGGCGGTTTGACGACAAGAAAGTACGCCTCTGGCAGGTCAATGGGCGTAATTCTTTCGCCAACGCCTTCTACCCAAGCGTTTTGTCCTGTTAAAAAAAACGGCACGTCCGCCCCAAGTTCCAAGCCAATTTCAAGCAATTGATCAAGCCTTAGTTGCGTATCCCAAAGTCGATTAAGTGCGAGCAGGGTCGATGCCGCATCAGAAGAACCTCCGCCCATTCCAGCTTGGGTGGGGATGTGCTTCTCAATGCCAATATGAGCACCATGCGGTGTTTTTGTCGCAGCTTGAAGTGCTCGCGCAGCCCTCAAAATTAAATCTTCCTCAGGCAAATCACCTACCAAGTCTTCTCGGCTGAGGAGTCCATCCTTGCGAATTTCGAAATGCAATTGATCGCACCAGTCAATCAACATGAAAACCGACTGCAACTCATGGTAGCCATCGGCTCGCCGACCAGTGATGTGCAAAAACAGGTTCAATTTCGCAGGCGCACAAACGTCAAAAATCGCGTTCATGGCTCAAACACCATTTTGAGTTCTACCTTGCTCGGCAGGTTTCGCCTGGCAGTCAGGCGGCCATTTGCAATTTGCGATAAATCGGCCTGCCATTCGGCAGCTGCTGCGCCCTTACCAGCCAACCAGTTAAAAAGGCTGTCCACAGGAACAGCCGTGCCTGTCACGTGTTTAAGCAAAGCATCAAGCGATTCGAAGGATTGCCGTGCCCCGTTGGCCTGCAACTCTGCGGTGCCTTGCGACCATCGCAAATTGGCGACAACACTTCCCAAGGGGTTGGTCAGCATTAAACTTCCAGTTTGAGGATTGCCTACCAGTTCAAAACCCGCGCTAAATGACTGCCCCTTTGGAGGGCCGGAGTCAGAGGCTTCATCCGAATCAATTTTCAAGGCCAGCCGGCCTCTATAGAATACCTGCGTTTCGATCGAACCTGCACTGTCTTCGGCTGGTAAATTACGCTGTGAAGGGGTTGAACAACCGGCAAGGACAGCGGTAACAAGCAGGGCACAAGCGATGTTGGCCCGGCACACACCCGTCACGGCTTCACTCGCAACCGCTTGAGCGTTTCAACCAGCGTCTCACTTTCGGAATTTAAAGCGACACCTTCACGCCAAACCACCAAAGCCTGGTCACGCTTTCCAATCACCCACAAAACTTCTCCCAAGTGAGCCGCAATTTCAGCATCAGGTTTTGACTTGAAAGCATTTTGAAGTATTCGCAACGCCTCAGGCAAATTGCCGCTTTGAAACTCGACCCACCCCAAACTGTCTGTGATAAATGGATCATCAGGTGCTAATTCAAGTGCTTTGAGGATCAATTGGCGGGCTTCCGGCAAGCGCACTTTACGCTCAGCCAACGAATACCCCAAAGCGTTGTACGCATGCTGGTAGTCCGGCTTTGAAGCCATAATGGCCCGCAAAATACGCTCCATCTCGTCCAGTTGACCCAACTTTTCGGCAAGGGTTGCCTGCTCGTAAAGCAACTCGTGATCGATTGCGCTCTGCGCATTCTTTTCAAACAAAAGGGTGTAGGCGCTTTGGAACTGTTTGTTGTCTCTCAGAAATTGCACTTCCGCCACAATTTTGGCGCGAGCCTCAGCAGGTGATTTCTCAGGCAATCCTTTAAGCAGTTTTCGTCCCTCTTCCAGTCGACCTTGTTTGGCCAATATGGCTGCACGTCGACTTTGAGCCCCAATCAAGTCGTCAGAGTTTTCAATCTGGCCAAGCCACTTCTCTGCTTGCGCGAAGTCCTCCCGTAATTCCGAAATTTGGGCTAATGAAAGATAGGCCTGCGCCAAACTTCGCGCGCCTTCAGGAGTTCGGTTCGTTGGCCCTGTGGTCACCAATTCAATGTGCCGCTTTAAAGACACCTCCGCCAAGTCCAGCTTTTTCTCCTGTATTTCAAGCGCCCCTTTAACCAGCCAAGCCTGAGCGTGATTGGGGTGCTGAGTGGTCAAAATTTGCAACTGCGCCGTCGCGTCGGGATAACGCTGGGCGTCCAATAGCACCCTGGCAAAATCCATGCGAATCTCGCCGCTTGCCTTGCCTTCAAGGTGCTTGCGCACAATTTGCTCTGCTAAGGGTGTTTTGGCTTGTACCAGTGACATCGCGATTTGGGCTGGCCCCTCAAACGTGACATCCAACTGTTGAGCGCGGGCGGCGGCGTCCAATGCGCCCGTCGCATTGCCGCTGTTGGCACGCATTTGACCGACGACCGTCCATGCAACGGAACCCAATTGCGGGCTGGACAAATAGTCAGCAAGAACCTGCTCAACCACTGTGGTTGCGAGCAGTTTGTCAGTTGTCCGAGTGAAATACCTCGGAATGCCCGCAATGGCGGCGCCACGATCAACTGGGGCCGCGTTCGCAACTTCACTTTTGAGCGGCTCCAGTGTTTCACCCACACGGTTCAAGCCTGTCAAGATTTGCAGAATCCAGCCATTCGCCTCACGCGATGCTGGAAAAGCCAATTTCCAGGCCCGAGCCGCTTGAAGCGCAGCATCACCCGAACGGGCTTGAATAGCCACCTCAACCGCCCGCTCGTAGAGTTTAGGACTCGCTGTCTTGCGGGCTGCATCCAGAATCAAACTGAATCCAACCCCTGGTTCACCTGATTGTGCATTCATTTCCCCCAAAATTAATTGGTAGAAAAGCGGCGTGTCCAGCGCGGAGTTTTCAACAAAGGCGGTGTCGCCCAGGGGGTCGGTTGCGGTTTGTGCGATGACACCACTCGTGGCAAAAGGAGCCAAACAAAAAATCGCATGGGCGACCCATCGCGACATTCCTTTTGGCAACGGCTTGGACTTTGCGAATCGCAAAAAGGCAAATTGGGGTTGATTGGGATCGCTTTTGAAAAGAAACATGAATCCATAATAATCCAACCACGTTTGTAAGTTGAATCACATGCCCGAATTGCCTGAAGTTGAAGTAACCCGACAGAGTTTTGTCAATCGCATCCAGGGTGCCCGTGTATTGAACGTGACCATGGGCAAGGCGCTACGGTGGCCTTTAGGATGCCCCCCGGACAACCTATCTGGGCGAACCGTCATCGCAGTACGTCGAAGGGGAAAGTACCTGCTAATTGACCTTGATGTAGGTCTTTTGTTGGTTCATTTGGGAATGTCTGGCAGCCTTACATTTTCTAACAATCTTAAAAATCGAGGCGTTCACGACCATTTTGAGATGCTAACCACCCTGGGAACCTTGCGCTTGACCGACCCTCGTCGATTTGGTGCTGTGGTTTTTGCTGACACAGAAGACGGCGCGGTGGCGCAAAGGCTTTTAGGGAAGCTCGGGGTGGAGCCTCTATCCGACGACTTCAATTTGACGGCTTTTCACACCGGCCTGAAAAGTCGAAATACCCCTATCAAGCAGCTGTTACTCGCCGGGGACTTGGTGGTAGGCGTCGGAAACATTTACGCCTCAGAGGCTCTGTTTCTGGCCGGGATTCGGCCAACACTCCGCGCCCAAAAACTGAGTCGGCCGCGAGCGGCCAGACTTCATGGCGCAATCAAGCTGGTGCTTGCACGGGCGGTTGAGCGTGGGGGTAGCACTCTGCGTGACTTTTCAAATGCGAATGGAGAAACGGGACACTTCCAACTTGAAGCCATGGTTTATGGCCGCGGCGGCGAGGGCTGCAAGGTCTGTTCGACGTCCATCCGGCAGATTCGGCAAGGCCAAAGATCGACGTTTTTCTGCCCCTTGTGCCAGAAAAACTAAACGAATTTGTGCCTCTCGGTGATATATTGAAAGATTATTTGGGGTTCCATTGACTACTTCATTCAACGAACGGTTCGATCAGCACGGTGTGTGGCGCCGGGAATGCGCCTTGCGTCTCAAGCTGCTGGGCGAGTGGATGAAAGACCACGACCTGTCGGATGCCGCGGTTGAAGAGCGTATCAAGCGGCTTGAAGCCCAAGTGCGTTCTGACAAAGTAATGGTTGCATTTGTCGCAGAGTTTTCCCGCGGCAAATCAGAGATGATCAATGCGATTTTCTTCGCAGGTTATGGCCGCCGCATCATGCCGGCTGGCGCGGGGCGCACAACGATGTGCCCAACTGAAATGGGTTTTGACGCGGACGTGCCGCCCTGCCTTCGCCTGCTGCCCATTGAGTCCCGGCTCAAGCCCCAGTCATTGATGGAGTGGCGGGGCGTTCCTGAAAAATGGACTCGTATTGACCTTGACGTGAACGACCCCAAGGAGTTGGCCTTGGCACTGGAAAAGGTCGCTGAGTCGCGCAAAGTAACGCAAGAAGAGGCTCGGGCCCTGGGCTTCTGGCACAGTCAGTCGCCACAAGACAACCCTATGGTTGACGCCAAAGGCATGGTTGAAGTGCCCAAATGGCGCCATGCACTGATAAACATCGCGCACCCCTTGCTGAAACAGGGTTTGGTCATTTTGGACACACCGGGTCTGAATGCCATTGGCGCAGAGCCTGAACTCACCGTCAGCCTGATACCCCAAGCCCAAGCGGTTTTGTTTATTTTGGGCGCTGACACGGGCGTCACCAAGTCAGATTTGGCGATTTGGCGCGAACATTTGGTCAGCGAGACCAGTCAAAACAGTTCTCGTCTGGTTGTCCTCAACAAGATAGACACGCTTTGGGATCCGTTAAGCACGGCTGAACAAATGCAGGCGCAAATTGATCGGCAATGCGCATCTACCGCAGAAATATTGAACATCCCCCTCGAAAGGGTCATTCCGGTATCGGCACACAAAGGCTTGGTTGGCAAAGTAACCAACGACGCCAACCTTTTGCGAAGAAGTTGCTTGCCAGTGCTGGAAGCCGCGTTGGGCACCAGCATCATGGGGCAGCGCCACAAGATTTTGGGCGAAGCTGTCGCACAAGCCATTTCTGACCTGCGCGCCGAAACGGGGCGTGTGATCAACATCAGGCGGCGCGACTTAGCAGAACAGCAGCTGGAGCTCAAAGGTTTGCAGGGAAAGAACGCTTCGGTAATCAAGCACATGCGCACCCGCATTTCGCAGGAACAAACCGAATTTGATGCGGGCGGCGCCAAAATTCACGCGGTCCGCTCGGTTCACCTCAAACTTCTGCGCGAAGTCTTCAATATCCTTGGCCCCGCCAGTCTCAAAAAAGAGATGACTGAATTGACGGCCGCTTTGCAGCAAAAGGGCTTGAAATTGGGCGTCAAAAAAGCCTACGGAGATACCTTCAGCCGTTTGCGGGCAACGCTCACTCAGGTGCAGAAAATCATGACCGAGATTCAGACAATGCTGGACGCTTCGTTCAAGCAGCTCAATGCCGAGCACGGCTTTTCATTGCAGGTACCTGCCGAACCTCCCATGGGACCTTATTTACTGGGACTCGATATGGTGGAGCAAAGCCATTTGCAGTATTTAGGGATTGGCAATGTCTTCCGGTTAGCTCAAACCGAGTTTGCAGACCGATTGGTTCGCGCCTTGGCCACCCGCTTGCGGTCAATTCACGAAACTGCACTGGGTGATGTCGAACTCTGGAGCAAATCAGCTGCCTCCCAGCTTGACGCGCAGCTACGCGAGCGGCGCCGCACATTTTCAAGGCGAATTGAGGCGATAGACCGAATTCACCAGGCAACAGGTGGATTGGGAGACCGCATCAAGGAAATTAGCACGCAAGAAGCCGGGCTGAACCTGCTGGATGCCAAACTGCTCGAATTAACCAACTATCTGACTCAAGCCAAGGCGCAACAGGCGCCAAACGCGGGCAATGCAAAGCCAATGGTTCCTGCCCCAAGAGCCAAGCCCGAATCGAAACTCAGCAAAGCGTGACGCTGCGGACTGAAAGCCTTGCCGCGAAAGTTGTTCGCTGGCAAGAGAGCGATGGCAGGCACCATTTGCCATGGCAGCAAACGCGTGACCCCTACCGAGTTTGGCTGTCTGAGGTCATGCTGCAGCAAACCCAGGTGGTCACGGTACTGGGTTACTTTGACCGTTTCACCCAGCGCTTCCCGACTGTTCTTGACTTGGCGAATGCGTCGTTTGACGACGTTTTGGCGTTATGGAGCGGCTTGGGCTACTACAGCCGGGCGCGAAACCTTCACGCTTGCGCCAAGCGAATCGTGTCCGACTTTGGCGGCACATTTCCGCACGACGCCGAGTCGCTTCAAACCTTGCCTGGTATCGGGCGGTCTACCGCCGGTGCGATTGCTTCGCTTTGTTTTGGCGAGCGGGTTGCCATTTTGGACGGAAACGTCAAGCGGGTACTCACCCGCGTATTGGGGTTTGAGGATGACCTGTCAATAGCTCGCCACGAAAAACAGCTGTGGGAGAAGGCAACGGAAGTGCTGCCTCAAGATGGATTGATGCAGAGCATGCAGCGCTACACCCAGGGCATGATGGACTTGGGAGCCACAGTTTGCACAGCCAAAAAACCCACCTGCACTAAATGCCCTATCGCTGCTGATTGTGTGGCGAGAGCCGAAGGCTCCCCAGAAAAGTACCCGGTAAAGACACGCAAAATCAAACGCAGCGCGCACTCCATCTGGTTGCTTTGGGCGCAAACCACAGCCGGAGCAGTACTTCTAAAAAAGCGGCCAACGTCCGGCGTTTGGGCAGGTTTGTATTGCTTTGTTGATTTTGAAAGCCGCGCGACTTTGCAAAACAGCGTCCCTGCCAGCGAACACCATAACCTGACCGATAGTGAAGTGTTTGTCCATGTTTTGACGCACAAGGATCTTCATTTGCACCCAATCAGGTTAACCGCCTCTAAAAAAGCGTTGAAGATCCACGGAGGCGAATGGTTCTCTAAAGACGCCGTCCTTCAGTTGGGACTACCCGCACCGATACGCAAATTGCTGTCAGGTGGGTAGCCAACCAGCCGAGGTTGGTGCAAAACGGCCCGGCAATGCGTCCAGTTCCCGGTGGCGTTTCATGGTCGCCCACTTGTCGGCAAAGCTTTCTGCCAGTTGCTCGACGATGTAGACAGATCGGTGCTGCCCGCCTGTGCAGCCGATTGCCACAGTCACGTAGCTGCGATGGTCTCGCACCAAAGAATCCAGCCAGTAACTTAAAAACCCGTCAATTTGTCGCAGCATTTCACCTACCTCGGGTTGCTGTTCCAAAAAGTCGGCAACGGCTTCGTCTCGCCCTGTCAATGCCCGCAACTCGGGCTCATAGTGGGGGTTGGGCAGCATGCGCACGTCAAAGACAAAATCAGCATCGGTGGGGACACCCCGCTTGAACGCGAAGGATTCGAAAGCCAGCGTCAATTGGCCAACAGGCGCAGAAATCAGGGATTTGACGTAGCCCTGTAGCTGCGACGGCCTGATGATGCTGGTGTCGATCACATGCGCCTGCTCTCGCAGGTCTGCCAACAATTCACGCTCATGCTCAATAGCGTCCACCAGCACGCGCCGCTCATCCTTGGCACCCGGCACGGTTTCAGACTGCGACAAGGGGTGCTTGCGGCGCGATTCTGAATAGCGCCGAACCAAGGTGCCCGTGGTCGCATCCAAAAACAGAGGTTTGATCGAGACGCCCTGCTTTCGTAGCACATTCAGTTGCTCGGGGACGATGTGCAAAGAAGTGGCACTTCGCACATCCATGGCAATGGCCACACGGCTGGCCTTTTGCTCTTGCTCCAACATCACAAACTGAACCAACAGCTCGGGCGGAAGGTTGTCAACACAGTAGTAGCCTGCGTCTTCCAGGGCGTGCAGGGCCACCGATTTGCCGGAGCCCGACATGCCCGTGATTAAAACAATTTCCATAGAGGCTGATTTGGACAACGAGTCAGTCATTTAGTTTCAATTCCTGGGCTGCAACATTTCTTTGGCGTGGGCCATTGTGGTGCTGGAAAGCCGCTCACCCCCGAGCATCCGGGCCACCTCTGCAACTCGCAGCTCGCCTTGCACGTTGCCTACCGAGCTCAACGTCATGCCACTGATAAGCTGCTTGGCCACCACCAGGTGATGGTCTGCGCAAGCTGCGACTTGGGGCAAATGGGTGACGGCCAGCACTTGGCGATCCAGCCCCAATTGCTTCATCAAGCGCCCTACCGTTTCTGCCACCGCGCCCCCCACGCCAGCATCAACTTCATCAAAAATCAAGGTTTGGGCCGTGCCCAATTGGCTGGTTGTCACGGCAATGGCCAGCGCCATGCGCGACAACTCACCGCCAGAGGCGACTTTATTCACGGCTCGGGGAGTGCTGCCCGCATGCCCTGCCACCAAAAAACTGACATCTTCCAGCCCCGACAGCATGGGCTGAGCCAGGGGCATGATCGCAACCTCAAAAACACCGCCCTGCATGCCCAAGCCCTGCATGGCGGTGGTGATGGCTTTGGCCAAGAGAGGCGCGGCTTTTGCGCGGGCTTTGGAAATGCTTGTAGCCTCTGCCAAAAATGCAGTTTGGGCTTTGGTTTCAAGCGTTTCAAGCGCATTCAGGTCAGCACTGGCGTCCAGCCGGGTCATTTCATCGCGCCAGGCAAGCAAGGTGTCAGCCAATTCCGCCGGGCTTCGCTTGTAGCGACGGCTCAGGGACATCCACAACGCGATGCGCTCGTCAAGCAAGTTCAGCCGATCTGGGTCCAGCTCGGTTTTGCGCAAATAGGTTCTAAGCGAATGAACCGTGTCTTCAACTTGCGCCAAGTTGGATGCCAAAACCTCAGCCAATTCCCGAAACTGTGGCTCTATTTGCGCCTGGCTTTGCATCAGGCCTGCGGCTTTGTTCAAACCAGCCACAGCGCTGAATTCGTCTTCATCCAGCACTTGCAACGCGCCTTGCGCACTGTCCAACAGGCTTTGCGCGTTGGACAAACGGCCGTGCTCCTGATTCAAAGTTGTCCACTCACCCGGTTGCGGTGCCAGTTTGTCCACATCGCTTATTTGCCAGGCCAGGCGGTCACGGTCATGCTGCAAAGAGTCTTGCGCCAAACGGGCGGCATTCAAAGTAGTTTGCGCAGTGCGCCATTGCTGCCACAGCCGGGATAGCCCGTCGGTGGTGACCTTGGCGTAGGCGTCGAGCAAACCGCGCACGGCGTCTGGGCGCGTCAGGCTTTGCCAGGCATGCTGGCCGTGAATATCAAGCAGTTGCTCGCCAATTTCGCGCAATTGGGTGGCGGTGGCTGGGCTGCCATTTATCCAGGCCCGGCTTTTGCCCTGCAGATCGACCGTGCGGCGCAGCAGCAAGCTGTCACTGGCGTCAAAACCAGTCAAGCCAAGCCAGTCTGCCAAGCTCGAATTCGAATCAAATTCTGCGCTGACATCGGTTCGGGCAGCCCCTTCGCGGATCACGCTGGGGTCTGCCCGGGCACCAGTGACCAGCTGCAAGGCGTCGATCAAAATAGATTTGCCCGCCCCGGTTTCACCCGTTAAAACTGTGAAACCGCTGGCTAAATCCAATTCAAGCTCGCTGACAATCACAAAGTCTCGCAGGACGATTCGTTTGAGCGACATGGTCAGGCAACCCCTTCGTTCCAGTGCATTTTTTGTCGCAGCGTGTCAAAGTAAGTCCAGCCTTTGGGGTGCAAAAACCGAACATGGTGCTCTGACCGTTTCACAATGATGCGGTCGCCGTGGAGCAGCGAAGCCATCGACTGCATGTCAAAGTTGGCGCTGGCGTCGCGCCCCGCCACAATTTCGATGGCAATTTCAGAGGCATTCGCAATCACCACGGGGCGGTTCGACAAGGTGTGCGGCGCAATCGGCACCATCACCCAGCCCGGAATGGACGGATGCAAAAGCGGCCCGCCAGCTGACAACGCATAGGCGCTGGACCCTGTGGGCGTAGCAATAATCAACCCGTCAGCGCGTTGGTTGGCTACAAAATGTCCATCCACTTCAACCCGCAACTCGACCATGCCAGACGTCGCCCCGCGGTTCACGACCACGTCGTTCATGGCCAAGGCGTCAAACACACAGCGGCCGTCTCGCATGACCTGCGCGTGCATCAGGCTTCGGTGGTCTTCTTCAAACTCGCCATTCAGCATGGCGGCGAGGGTATTTTGGTAGCCCTCAAACGGAATATCCGTCACAAAACCCAAGCGCCCTTGGTTAATGCCGATCAGCGGCACCCCATAGCGTGCCAACTGGCGACCGATTCCCAACATGGTGCCATCGCCTCCCACCACCAGCCCCAGGTCACACTGCGCACCAATCGCGGCAACTTCCATCAACGGGTAACCCGTGATGCCCGTGTTTCGGGCGGTGTCAAACTCAAAACACACCTCGCAGCCGTGGGTGTGCAAAAAATGGGCAATGTCCTCCAGCGCGTGGCGCGACGACGCACCTGACGCACCTGACGCGACGGTCTGGTATTTGCCGATCAACGCGACGTGGCGGAATTTGGATTTCATTTGCAAATTACATCACTAAAATGAAGCCATGCTGGATGATCGTGCCAAGTTGTTGTTGAAAGCGCTGGTTGAGCGCTATATCGCTGACGGCCAGCCCGTGGGTTCACGCACCTTGTCGCGCGCGACCGGCATTGAACTGTCGCCCGCAACCATCCGCAATGTGATGAGCGACCTGGAAGAGCTGGGCCTCATCGTCAGCCCCCACACCTCGGCCGGGCGCATTCCCACGGCCCGCGGCTACCGTTTGTTTGTGGACACCATGCTGACCGTGCAGCGCGGCCAGTTTGCCGCCCACAGCTTGGCGCCCGACCAGCCGCAAAAGGTGATTTCCAACGCCGCCAACCTGCTTTCAAGCCTATCCCAGTTTGTCGGCGTGGTGATTTCGCCACGGCGCACCTCGGTGTTTCGGCACATTGAATTTCTGCGTCTCTCTGAGCGCCGCCTGCTGGTCATCATCGTCTCGCCCGAAGGCGACGTGCAAAACCGCGTGATCTTCACTGAAGTTGATTACACCCAGGCCAATTTGGTGGAAGCTGCCAACTACCTCAACACCCATTACGTCGGTTTGGCGCTGGAGCAGGTGCGAGAGCGCCTGCAAAACGAAGTCGAATCGCTGCGCTCCGAGATCGCCAGCCTCATGCAGGCCGCCGTGACCGTCAGTTCTGACGCCATTGCCGACACCAAAGACGAAGTCGTGATTTCAGGCGAACGCAACCTGCTGGCCTTAACCGACTTTTCCAGCGACATGGGCCATTTGCGCCGTGCGTTCGATTTGTTCGAGCAAAAAGCCCAGCTGATGCGCCTCCTTGACATTGCGGGCCAAGCCGAAGGCGTGCGCATTTTCATCGGCGGCGAAAGCCAGGTGGTGCCCTTTGAAGACCTGTCCATTGTCAGCGCTCCCTATGAAGTTGATGGCCAAATCGTCGGCACCCTGGGCGTGATTGGCCCCACCCGCATGGCCTATGACCGCATGATCCAGATTGTCGACATCACATCCAAACTGGTCAGCAACGCGCTAAGCCATCCCAAGTAACCACGAGCCAAGGCGGATTGCGCCGCCCAAGTGCCCTAGCCCAGCCCCTTACAATCTGCCCTTGGTTAGGGTTCGTACAGAGCCCTTTGGGGGCGTTAGCTCAGTTGGTTAGAGCAGAGGACTCATAATCCTTTGGTCCACAGTTCAAGTCTGTGACGCCCTACCAAACATTGCCCAAAGCCACCTTCGCGGTGGCTTTTTTTGGGTTTTTGATTAGCTATAATATATATAGCAAACAAATGATATTTAACGAGAGCTAGAGACCTATTTTATCCATATTTTGGTCCTTTTTGACTCGATTGAATAATCTGATATCACCGGTGATATGAAGTCCCCCGAACAGAGCGATTTAGTGCACGACCTCGGCGCACAGCTCCTGATGCCGTCCACGTGCCGCGGCAGCTGGTTTTAGCCTAGCCGCCACCAAAACCCCCGCCCCCAACGTCCCAAACAAATCCTTCGGATCAGCCATCTCCGGCACCAGTGCCAATGGCTCGCCCAAACCCAACTCAAATGCTGCGTCGCGCATAAAGCGCAGAGCGGCAAAGTCTTCTAACGCAAAGCCGACCGAATCAAACACCGTCACTTGAGACTCGGTTCGTCGGCCTGGCGCATAGCCGGCCAATACTTGCCAAAGCTCGGTCACGGCAAAGTCGGCTGGCATTTGCTGAATGTCGCCTTCTATTCGCGTTTGCGGCGCGTATTCAACAAATACATCGGCTTGGCGTAGCACGTCGGCGTGCAATTCGGTTTTGCCAGGGCAGTCGCCACCCACCGCGTTGATGTGCATGCCAGGCTCGATGATGTCGGGCGTCAAAATGGTGGCGCGGGCTTTGTCGGCGGTGACGGTGGTCACGATGTCGGCACCTTGCACGGCGTGTCGCACGCTGCTGCAAACGATCAGAGTCAAGCCAGCGCCTTGCAAATTGGCGACCAGTTTGGCGCTGGCCTGGGGGTCAATGTCGTACAGCCTGATTTCTTCAATCCCCAACAAATGCGCAAATGCCAGCGCCTGAAATTCGCTTTGTGCGCCGTTGCCGATCAGCGCCATCACGCGGCTGTTGGGCCGTGCCAGCGCCCTCGCGGCCACGGCGCTGGTGGCGGCGGTGCGCAGGGCGGTGGTCAGAGTCAGCTCGCTTAAAAGTTGTGGCATGCCCGTAGCCACATCGGCCAGCAAGCCAAACGCCATGACCGTGGGCAAGCCCAGCGCGGGGTTTTGCGGGTGGCCGTTAACGTATTTGAAGCTGTAAGTACTGCTGTCTGAAATTGGCATCAGCTCGATGGCGCCCAGTGCGCTGTGGCTGGCCAGGCGCGCGGACTTGTCAAACGCATTCCAGCGCAAAAAGTCGCTGTGAATGTTGGCTGCCATGCCCGCCAAGCAGTTGTTCAGGCCCTTGGTGCGGATGATTTTGACAACGGTTGCGACGCTTAAGAACGTCGTGGTGTGGACTGTGTGAGGTGCTTTGGGTGGGAAGTTGCTGACCATGGTGATCTCCTGAAAAGGTCTGAACAGGCTTGAATAGGGTTGAATGGCGTTGACCCAAGCACCTGCCGGGATGCCAAGTTTCAGAACCTTGCCAGAGTGTCTTGCAGCTTCATGTCAATTAAAATAGCCAAAAATTTACCATTTAGGCAAGATTTTGAGCAAAATAGCAAAAATTAATGCCATAACGGCAAAATCTGGAGATTTGATGGACGCCACCGACCAAGCCCTGATCGCCCTGTTGCGCCAAAACGCCCGCCTGAACGTGGCCGATTTGGCGCACAAACTCAAAGTGTCGCGCGGCACAGTGACCAACCGAATCCGCAAACTTGAGGACGACCAAGTCATCGTGGGCTACACCGTGCGCCTGCGCCCAGAGTCCGAGCCCGAACGCATTCGCGCGTGGATGGGTGTGCTGGTCGACGGCAACACCACGCGCCAAGTGATTGCCAGCCTGCTGGGCGAGCCCGGTGTAGCGGCGCTGCACGACACCAATGGCCGTTGGGACTTGCTGGCCGAACTTGAGGCCAGATCCACCAAAGATCTGTCTGAAATTTTGGAGCGCATTCGGCTGATCGCAGGCATTCGCAGCACCGAGACCAATATTCATTTGGCGAGTTACCGGTGATGCCGCTTCGCAAATGCACCTATGAAGTGTTATTTTTAGTATCAAAACAAGCCCTGACCCCGACCGACAGCGGCAAGTAAGTTTGGCCCGAGACACTGGCGCTCGCCGTGTTCCATTGGACGTGAATTGCCAAGCACGCCGCACCCCACCCGTCTGACTTTATGCGCCCCTTTCTCATGACCCTTGCCACCACTTTGACCACCGCCTTGGGGCTGAGTGCCGCCCCAGTGGCACAGGCAGCCCCTATTGAACTGCTGGTGCCAGCCTATTTTTACCCCGGTTTTGCAGGCAGCGCGTGGGACCAAATGACAGCCGCGGCCGCAGCGGGCACGCCCATCACCGCCATCATGAACCCGGGCAGCGGCCCCGGCACCGCGGCCAATTCAGACTACGTGACGGCGATCAACAACTTTCGCGCTGCGGGCGGCCGCGTGTTGGGCTACGTGCCGTCGGGCTACTTGGGCCAAAACGTCAACCCCACCAGCACCTGCCAACCCGCATCGGGCAGCACCTACAGCGTGGGCGACGTGCTGGCCTGCGCCTCGCGCTACAAAGATTGGTACAGCGTGGATGGCATTTTTGTCGACGAGTTCACCAATGTCGATACCCCCACCGCCTTGGGTTTTTACGAGTCGCTGTACAGCGGCTTGAAAGGCATTGACAGCGCCTGGAACGTGGTGGGCAACCCCGGTACGCCAACGACTGAAAGCTACATCAACCACGGCGGCGCGCGCTCGGCCGACACGGTGGTGACGTTTGAAAACAGCACCGGCTACCCAAGCTACACACCATCGACCTGGAACGCGCTGTACCCGGCCAGCAACTTTGCCCACCTGTTGTACAACGTGCCCACTGCCGCCGAGATGCTCAGCGCCATTGCCTTGGCGCAGGCCCGTAACGCGGGCTACATCTTTGTGACCGACGACCAGGGTTTGGACATGAACCCGTGGGACACCTTACCCGCCTATTGGGATTTGGAAACCGCCGCCATTCGCGCGGCCAATGCAGCAACACCCGTGAGCGAGCCGGGCAGTTTGGCGCTGATGGGGCTGGCGTTGGCGGGTTTGTTCTCGCGGCGCAAAAAGTCTGGCAGCTGAACGCGGGTTGATGAAGTCTGATTCAGGGCGAAGAAGACTTCAGGGGACTCAATGTGGCTAGAAGCAGCCCCGGTTCAATTTGGGCCAATTTAAAAAAAAAGAACCTGCAGGTTCTTTTTTCTCAAAACGTCTGAAAATTGCCGAAATATGAATAAAACACGTCTCTAGCTCTCCAATAATATAGATAGTTTGCTATTATTAATATAGCAAATTAAAACACAACCAAAACTGACGAACTGATCAATTGGCGAGCAGAACAGCCTGCGAGCGAATGCTCAAACCAGCTCTTAATACGTCTCCAAATGCAGCCGCCCCTCGCGTTTGAGGCCGGCACCTAGCGCGTCCCATGACAAGCCTGCTTGCTGCGCCACATCACGCAGTGCCAGCAAAACGCCTTCTTCCATGCTTTTCAGGCCGCACACGTAGAAAAAAGTGTTCGGGTCGTTCAGCAGCAAACCCACGTCGGCGGCGCGCTCACGCAGCGCGTCTTGCACATAGCGCTTGGGCGCGCCGGGTGTGCGCGAAAACGCAAAGTTGATGTCGATAAAGTCTTTGGGCAGGCTTTGCAGAGGGCCGAAATAGGGCAATTCTTCTTTGGATCGCGCGCCAAAAAACAGCATCAGCTTGCCCCCTTCGAATTTTCCCGATTGCCGCAGCCGCCTGCGCCATTCGGTCATCGCGCGCATGGGGGCGCTGCCGGTGCCAGTGCAGATCATGACGATGTGGCTTTTCGGGTGGTTGGGCATCAAAAAGCTGCTGCCAAACGGGCCGATGACGTCGACTTTGTCACCCACTTTCAGGTCGCACACGAAATTGCTGGCCACGCCGCGCACCGGGCGACCGCTGTGGTCTTCCAACACACGTTTGATAGTGAGCGACAGGTTGTTGTAACCCGGGCGTTCGCCATTGCGCGGGCTGGCAATAGAGTATTGGCGGGCATGGTGCGGTTTGCCGTTGGCGTCCAGTCCGGGTGCGACGATGCCGATGGATTGGCCTTCAAGCACCGGAAAAGGCATGGTGCCGAAGTCCAGCACGATGTGGTGGGTGTCGTAATCGTGACCCGCCGTGCGGCCGACTTCGGTCACCCGCACATTGCCGCTGACGGTGGCGGTGATCGTCTTGTCAGCCGTTTTAGGACCATAAAGATTGGTGTAGGCATGCGCCGCCGACCACGGCGGCAACACAGAGCCAAATTGACCACTGGTGAGCGCGTTGCCAGCGCCAGTGGTCGCGGCAACTGCGCTGCTGGCGGCCAATTGCCCGCCCGCCGCCGCCGATGGGTCAGTCAATGCAGAGTCTGCGCTCACATCGCCCCCCACGCCCGCTGCGGTCAACTCATCGGCTGTCAATTCGGGCGGCAGTTCATCCCATGTCAGCTGAGCCGCAGGCGTGTAGGCAATGGTGCGCGGCATCATGCGCCAGTTGTCAATCGACCCGGTGGGGCACGGCGATATGCAGGCCATGCAGGCGTTGCAGATGTCAGCGTTGACGACGTAGTTGCGGTCGTCATGCGTAATCGCCCCCACGGGGCAGGTGGCCTCGCAGGTGTTGCAGCGAATGCAAATTTCGGGGTCGATCAGGTGCTGGTTGATAACCGCCGATTCAGACATGCCCATGGTAATTCCTAGCGTTTTGGGAGATCAATTTTAGGGAGAGTTCGTGGGATTCTGGATGCATTGCAGGTTGAATTTGCGGGAATTTTTTGCACTCAATCAGGTTCAACAGAGAAACCAAGTCAGAAACAACCAAGCAGTGCGTTCTGTGGTTGGCGAGCCGACGAGGCCGAGTTGGGTAGCTACGCGAATGTCCCCCGCCTTCGGCTCCTCCTTGATTTCGCGGCGCCACCCAACTCAGCCTCATCGGCTTATGAGCGCGGCTGTTTGGCTCTTTTCCTCATTGGCTGTTTGGCTGTTTGGCCACGCTTGAACAAGAACCCAAGGTCACAGAGCTGGTTGGCGTGGCACTCAGCGCAGCGGCATCAAGGAGGAGGCCGAAGGCCGGGGGACAGCCGCGGAGCTGCTGAGTGCCGCGCCAACCGGCTCCCGCCCAAGACCTTGCCCCCAACCCTGAGCAACCCAGACCTACAACGCTACTGCACCTCTCGCGTCTACAGCTTTTAGCCCCTTCAAACCCACTCTCCACAACCCGTCAACATTCAATCAAGCAAACCGAACATAGTCAAAATCAACCGCCTGCTTGTTAATGCCCATGTTGGGTGGCGCAATCCAGTTGGCAAACTCCCCGGGCTCTACGCAACGTCCCATCAGACTGGCGACAAACGCGCGGTCTTCGTTGGTGGGCAACCACTTGTCAACATTGGCGGCCCATTCGGCTTCAGACACAACGCGCCCGTCAGGTGACACCTTCACACCGCTCAACGCCCCAATGTTGCGGTGAAACGCCTTGTGCGGCACCGTCAGGCGGTGTGGCAAACCGGCTTTTTCCAGCACCTTGTTCCAGCGGGCCACGCCTGCGACCGAGTCTTTGATGAAATCGTCGCGCAAGACTTCGTTCAAAGCGTTCAGCATCGGCACCTCTTTTTCCACCAACTGGCCATTCACGGCTTCCAGAATCTTGTAAGTCTGACCTTTCAAAATATGGTCGTCAACGCGCTTGCCTTCTTCATAACGGCCTTTGATGCCGGTGCTGTAAAAAGTGGCGGCATTGCTGGACTGATCGGCCCCAAACAGGTCAATCGTCACGCTGTAATGGAAGTTGGTGTAACGCTGCAACGTGGCAATGTCGATCACGCCAGCGGCGCGAAGTTTGTCAGCGTCGTCGGTTTTCAAGTCGTTCATCGCCTGCGCGGTGCGGGTCAGCACCCGGGCTACGCCAGATTCGCCCACAAACATGTGGTGCGCCTCTTCGGTCAGCATGAATTTGGTGGTGCGGGCCAGCGGGTCAAACGCGCTTTCGGCCAAGGCGGCGAGCTGAAATTTGCCATCACGGTCAGTGAAGTAAGTGAACATGAAAAACGCCAGCCAGTCGGGGGTGGCTTCGTTGAAGGCACCCAAAATACGCGGGTTGTTTTCGTCACCGCTGCGCCGCTCCAACAAGGCCTCGGCTTCTTCGCGGCCATCGCGGCCAAAGTGTTTGTGCAGCAAATAAACCATCGCCCACAGGTGGCGGCCTTCTTCGACGTTGATTTGGTACAAATTGCGCAAGTCGTACATGCTGGGTGCTGTCAGCCCCAGGTGGCGCTGCTGCTCGACCGACGCAGGTTCGGTGTCGCCCTGCGTCACGATGATGCGGCGCAAGTTGGCGCGGTGTTCGCCAGGCACGTCTTGCCATACCTTTTCGCCCTTGTGGTCGCCAAAACCAATCTCACGGTCGCTGGCACCGGGGTTCAAAAAGATGCCCCAGCGGTAGTCGCGCATTTTGACGTGGTCAAACTGCGCCCAGCCTTGCGGGTCTACGCTGACTGCGGTGCGCAAATAAACGTTGCTGTCCACCGAGCCCTCTGGCCCCACGTCGTCCCACCAGTTGATGAAGTTGGGCTGCCATTGCTCTAACGCGCGCTGCAAAGTGCGGTCTTCGCCCAGGTTCACGTTGTTGGGGATTTTTTCGCTGTAGTTGATGCTGCTCATTGAATTTGACTCCTGATGACGATTTCAAAAAAAATTAACTTAAATTGCGTCCAGAAATTCAGCTTTTTGGGATGAAGTGCAAGGCGCCCGGAGCGCAGCAACCGGAATGCACTTTAGGTGCATGAGGATTGCGAGCACCGCGCAACGATGCAATTCGCCCAAAAAATGGATTTATGGATGCAATTTTTAAACTCTATTCCAGTCGAAGGTGGCCTTGTCACCCTTGCCATAGACTTTTAATGCGCCCTTCTCACCCACCGCATTGGGCCGCTGAAAAATCCAGTTCTGCCACGCGGTCAATCGGCCAAACACGCGGGTCGCCATGGTCTCTTTGCCGTTGAAGCGCAGGTTGGCTTCCAGGCCGGTCATGGCGTCTGGCGACATGCTGACGCGCTGCTCTACGGCAATGCGCACCTCGTCGGCCCAGTCAATGTCGTCCGGATTGGCAGTGACCAGACCTAAGGCAAAGGCGGCATCGGCGTCTAGCGGCTGGCCGATCACGGCACGTACGGCGTCCAGCGCGGGCTGCTCTTCATAAAAACGGCGTTGCAGGCGGCTTTGGTCGGTGGCCATGGGGAAATGGCCAAAATTCAGCTCTCCCACCGTGATTTTGGGGGCGCGGGCTTCGTCATCAGGCAGGGCCAGGTGGTAGATGCGGTCGCAGGCCAAGGCTAATTCCAGCAGGCTGCCTGCAAAGCACGAAGCGGGCTCAACCAAGGCGAACAAGCTGCGCGATGACACGTCCAAACGGCTGAAGGTGCGGCGCAGTAGGCCAATGGTTTCGCGCACCAGCCAGTGGTTTTGGTGCGCCAGCAGCACAGCGTCCATGGCCAATACGGCTGCGGCTTCGCCTTCGGTTTTGATCAGCCAAGTGCCGATGTCCAGCTCATTCGTGCGCATCATCAAAATGGCGTCTTCCAGCTCGCGGGCCATGGCCAGCGGGTACCAGGCGGCCCCTTGCGCTTCAATGCCAGCGATGTCGGTGGGCTGCGAACCGGTGGGAGCCTTGACGGTGAAGGTGGCCAGCCGTTTGGCGCGGTCGATGTCCACCGTCACATGCGTGTAGCGCAGAGCGTCAGCGTCTTGCACGCGCTGCAAAGTGGGCAAGATCACGCCTTTTCCATTGGCTGGGCGGTCACTGCTGGCGGCCAGTTCGAGCGCACGGGCTTGTACTTTTTGCGCAAACACGGCGGGCTTGGCAATGTCATCGACCAAACGCCAGTCTTTGGCCTTTTGGCCGCGAACGCCTTCGACGCTGGTGCAAAAAATATCGGCCAAATCGTGGCGCACCCGGCGCTTGTCGGTCACGCGGGTCAGGCCGCCGGTGCCGGGCAAAACGCCCAACAGCGGTACTTCGGGCAGGCTGACGGCTGAGGCGCGATCATCCACCAAAATAATTTCATCGCAAGCCAAGGCCATCTCGTAGCCGCCGCCTGCGCAAGCGCCGTTCACGGCGGCCAAAAACTTCAACCCACTGTACTTGGATGAATCTTCCAAACCGTTGCGGGTTTCATTGGTGAATTTGCAAAAATTGACTTTCCAGGCATGGCTGCTGACCCCCAGCATGAAGATGTTGGCACCCGAGCAAAACACCTTGTCTTTGGCACTGGTCACGACCACGGTGCGCACTTCGGGGTGCTCAAAACGAATGCGATTGATGGCGTCGTTCAGTTCAATGTCCACGCCCAGGTCGTAGCTGTTGAGCTTGAGCTTGTAGCCTGGGCGCAGGCCCGCGTTTTCGTCAAAATCAGCCTTCAGGGTAGCAACCGGGCCGTCGAACTGGAGCTTCCAGTGGCGATAGGCTGAGGGGTGTGTTTGGTAATTAACCTGGTTTGGCGGCACCTGACCAGCAGCAGGTGCAGGGGCGGCTGTGGCAGTAGAAGGCGGCGCAGGTTGTTCAAGGACAGTATTCAAGGCAAATGCTCCTCAGTGGGGCGCAATAAATTGCTATTGCGACGGGTCAATTTGGGCTGGACTGGGCTGGGCTATAGCTGGACGGCTATTTTGCGAGGGCTTTGCGTCGGTTCACGTGCACACCAAGCACCGCAAATTGCATGATATTGCACATTTTGATTCAATGTCAAGCATTTTTATGCATGTTTCAACCAATCATGCGAAAAGAGATCATGGCTCGAGCTGCAAAGTTTGCCGAATCACCTCGCGCAGCATTAAAAAAGTCGGCTCCAGGGGCTGCTGGCTGGTGTCAATTTTGAAGCGGGCTTTTGAATAAAAAGCCGCACGCCCCGCCAAGATGCCTTTGAGATCCGCCATGGCCTCCTTGCTCGCCGCCATGGGCCGCAAGTCGCCTTGGGCCATCACGCGCTTCATGTGGTCTTCGGGTTCAGCTTGCAACCAGACAGTAGTGCACTGCGCCAGCAAAAGGTTGAAAGTGGCCACGTCTGACACCACGCCACCGGGTGCCGCAATCACGGCTTGCGGGTAATTTTTGGTCACCTCTTCCAGCGCGCGCCGCTCATAACGGCGGTACGCGGCCACGCCGTAAAGCGCCTGAATTTCAGCCACGCTGCAGCCCGCCAGTTTTTCGATTTCACGGCTCATTTCAATGAAAGGAAAGCCCAAATCGTCAGCCAAAAGCTGCCCCAAGGTCGATTTGCCAGCGCCACGCAAACCGACCAGGGCGATACGCGCGCTGGGCGTACTGGCGCTGTGCATCTGCGCGCCCGCATGACCCAGCAGGTCGCCCACGGCCAAGCGCACACGCTGCAAGGTGGGCTCATCGCTGTGCGACAAAAGTTCGCGGATCATCAGCCATTCAGGGCTGGACGTGGTGATGTCGCCCACCAGTTCGGCCAGCGAACATTGCAAGGCCCCCGCCACTTGCAGCAGCACCAAAACACTGGCGTTGCCCACGCCGTATTCCATATTGGCCAAATGCCGCTCAGACACATCAGCCGCCCCCGCCAACGCCTTGCGGGTCATGCCCCGGCGGGCGCGCAAACTGCTCACGCGCTGACCCAGACCGACTAAAAACGGGTGCTTCTCATCCGCCAACTCGGGCGGCAAGGCGGTTTTGTGCAATATAGTGCTTGACATACGGATTGAAAGACTTTATGGTTCGAGTAAGCACAATAATTCATCTCACGAGATTTGGCAAGTTAGCGGGGGCTAAAACCCTTCTTGGCGCTTTGCTCGGCAGGTGATCGGGCTTGCAGCGGCCAAAACGGGCTAAACGGGCTAAACGGGCTAAACACAGTTTGAAAATTATAAAAAGAACCTGCAGGTTCTTTTTTTCTAAAAACAGGCGGGATTTGACAAATTATGAACAAAATGAGCCTCTAACTCTCGAATTAATTCAATAGTTTGCTATATAAATAATAGCAATCTGACGCTGCCAATTTTGCCCTAGCTTTTCAGGATTTTCAAAATGAGCCCTACCGCCAACGCTCCCATCGCGCCGCCCCCAGGCGCAGCATTCAACCTGGCACAGCATTTGATGCAGCGCAACGCCGCTCAACCCGGCAAGATCGCTTTTGTGGATGACGCGGGCAGCATCAGCTATGGCGAGCTGGCCGTGCGCGTGCGGCAAATGGCAAGCAGCTTGTTGGCCAGCGGATTGCGCCGTGAAGAGCGCGTCATGCTGCTCATGCACGACTGCATTGACTGGCCTGTGAGCTTTTTAGGAGCACTGTACGCAGGCCTGGTGCCGGTTGCGGTCAACACACTGCTCACCGCCGACGACTACGCCTTCATGCTGCAACACTGCCGTGCGCAGGCGGTTTTGGTGTCTGGCGCGCTGCTTCCTACTTTGCAGACTGCCATGGCGCAGGTGCCGACTGAGGTTAAAACCGTCATCGTCTCCCACGGCACCGTGCCTTTGGCGTCACCTTGTCTAGCGCTTGATTCATTCATCAGCGGCCACGCAGAACTGCCCGCACCCGCCGCCACGGGACCAGACGACCCCGGTTTTTGGCTTTATTCATCAGGTTCGACCGGGCGGCCCAAAGGCACGGTGCACACCCATGCCAATGCCTACTGGACGGCTGAGTTGTATGGCACGCCAGTTTTGGGATTGACTGCCAATGATGTGTGTTTTTCAGCCGCCAAGCTGTTTTTTGCCTACGGGCTCGGCAATGGGCTGACCTTTCCGATGAGCGTGGGGGCGACTACGTTGCTGATGGCCGAGCGGCCCACGCCAGACGCGACCTTCAAACGCTGGAAGGGCGAGGTGGGTGGCCTAAAGCCGACCGTGTTTTTCGGGGCGCCCACGGGCTTTGCAGGCATGCTGGCCTCCCCCAATTTGCCAGCCAAATCGGACGTGGCGCTGCGATTGGCGTCATCAGCCGGGGAGGCTCTGCCCGCAGACCTGGGCCAGCGTTTTACCGCACACTACGGCGTCGAAATCATTGACGGCATTGGTTCGACCGAAATGCTGCACGTGTTTCTAAGCAATGCACCAGGGCGCGTGCGCTACGGCACCACGGGCTGGCCTGTGCCTGGCTACACACTCGAATTGCGTGGCGACGATGGCGCGGTCGTGCCCGATGGCGAAACCGGTGATTTGTACATTCAGGGCCCCAGCGCCGCCCTGCTGTACTGGGGTAACCGCGAAAAATCGCGCGAGACATTTCAGGGCGCGTGGACCAAAAGCGGCGACAAGTACGTGCGCAACAGCGACGGCAGCTACACCTACAGCGGGCGCAGCGACGACATGCTGAAGGTGAGCGGCATTTACGTCTCGCCATTCGAAGTGGAATCCACCTTGGCGCAGCACCCTGGCGTGCTGGAGGCGGCTGTCATTGGCGTGCAAGACACCGACGGGCTGACCAAAACCAAGGCTTTTGTGGTGCTGAAAAGCGGCGTGCAAGTGTCGCAAGACGAACTGAAAGCCTTTGTCAAAGACCGCCTCGCCCCTTACAAATACCCGCGCCACATCGAATTTGTGAACGAACTGCCCAAAACTGCGACCGGCAAGATTCAGCGGTTTAAGTTGCGCGAGAGAGAGAATGGCTAAAAGCAGCCCGCGCTTTGAGAGAGCTGCCAGCGGGCCGCCAGCGGGCCCGCCCGACTCAAAATCACTGCTGCGGAATCCCCTTGGTCACCGGCCCCCACAGCGCCAGTTCTTTCACCGCGCGTTCGGCCAGCACTTGGGGCGAGCCCACCCACACGTCATAGCCGCCTTCCACCAACTTGGCTTTCAGCTCCTCGTTGGCCAGCGCTTTGAGGGTGGCCGCGTTATAGCGCGCTATCAGGTCGGCGGGCAATTTGGCAGGGCCGTAAATGCCAAACCAGCCGCCCACGTCGTAGTCGGGCACGCCCAGTTCGCGCATGCTGGGCACATCGGGCATGGCCGCATTGCGGTCGCGCGAGGTGACCGCCAGTGGGCGCACACGGCCCGACGCAATGTAGCCCCGCGCGGTGCTCAATATGTCAAACATCATGTTGATCTGGCCGCCAATCACGTCGGTCATGGCCGGAGCGTTGCCTTTGTAAGGTACGTGGATCAGATCAGTGCCAGTGCGCAGCGCCAGCAGTTCGCCACTCAAATGGTTGCTGGCCCCAATCCCGGCTGAACCGTAAGCCACCTTGCCGGGGTTGGCTTTGGCATAGGCCACCAGTTCGGGCACGGTTTTGAAGGGCTGGTCTTTGTTGACCACCAGCACATTGGTGTAGCTCACGATGGGGGCCACGGCGGCCAGGTCTTTCACAGGGTCAAACGGCATAGCCTTGAGCAAATGCGGCGAGATGGTCATGGTCGGGCTGGCCGTGAAAAACAGCAGGCCAGCAGCGGGTGCCGACTTGGCGACGACGTCACCCCCTAGGGCACCTGCCGCGCCGGGGCGGTTTTCAACCACCACAGTTTGGCCCAGCTCGCGCGAAAAATGCGGCGCAAACAGGCGGGCGGTGGTGTCCACCGGGCCACCGGCTGCATAACCCACAATCAGTTTGATGACCTGGGTGTTGCTTTGCGCAGCAGCAGCCTGCGCCCAACTGGCTGAAGGTGACAGTAACAAAGTGCCACCCAAACCGACCAAGCTGACCAGGCTCACCAAGCCAGTCCAAGCCCGTCGATTGCCTAATTTTTGGCTGAAGCGGGTGGAGGCGGCAGGTTTTGAATTGCAAGTCATAGGCTACTTTCTAAAAAACTTAAAGGTCAGAGGCGATGGCTGTCTTGGTCCCTATCTTTATACCCGACCTCTTTGAAACCAAGGCTCCCCAGTGCGACAGGTGACTCAAATCAAGACGCTGCCAAGTCGCTAAACTCGGGCGATGCATCGAACCCACACCATGACTGACACCATGACTGCTTTGAGTCGGCCCTTGACGTGCGCATCAACCTTGGGCCAGCGCGGCATCCAAACCCTCGCCCTGGGTCTGGCTTGGCTTGGGGCGGCGCTTTTCAGCAGCGCCACCCAAGCGGCCACCATTGAAGTACTGGTGCAGGACGCCAATGGCAAAGCACTGAGCGATGCGGTGGCATTTTTGGAATCTCCCGCAGCCAAGCGCGCTCTGGCAGGCCAAAAGGCCTTGGCGACAATGGACATGTCCCAAATGGGCAAGCAGTTCGACCCCAAAATTCTGGTGGTTCCGGTGGGCACGATGGTGCGATTTCCAAATCTGGACTCCGTGCGCCACCATGTGTACTCGTTTTCGTCCGCCAAAACCTTTGACTTGAAGCTGTACAGCGGCACGCCCGCAAACCCAGTGCAGTTCGACAAAACCGGCGTTGCGGTTTTGGGCTGCAACATTCACGACAACATGGTGGCCTGGGTGGTTGTGGTCGACACGCCCTACTACGCCAAAAGCGCCAAGTCGGGCCAACTGGTGTTGCGCGATGTGCCGCCCGGCAGCTACAGCCTGCGGGTGTGGCACGCTGGCATGCCGCCTGGCAGCAACGCGCTGGAACGGGCACTGACGGTTGACGCCACCGACGCCGTGGTGACCGTTCGTGCGACGGGTTCTGCCCAGTGAGCGCGACCACCCCGCTGGCCTCTAAGGCTTCCGCTGTTCCCGCGCGGCACTGGGGCCTGTCGGCACGCATTGTGGCGCTTTCATTGGCGCTGCTGCTGCTGATTCAAGCGGCCGTGTTCAGCGTGATTCGGGTCAGCATTGACCAAAGCGCACGCCAGCAGATATCGCAGGAATTGCAGGTGGGCGAACGCGTTTGGCGGCGGCTGCTGGACCAAAACGCGCTCAAGCTGGCGCAGGGCGGGGCCTTGCTGGCGGCAGATTTTGGTTTTCGGTCGGCGGTAAGTTCCGGCGACCTGGAAACGATTCGCTCGGTACTGGACAACCACGGCGCGCGCATTGGGGCCACGATCACCGCGCTGATCGACACCAACCTGAACCTCACCGCCTCGGGCGAAGGGCGCGACGCCCGGGCTCTTGGCACCCACCTGAAGCAAGTGGTGCAACGGCTATCACGCAACCCGCAAAGCGGGCAGACCGCGCTGATCAACGGCCAGCCCTACCAATTCGTCATGGTGCCCATGCGCGCACCCACGCTGATTGGCTGGGTGTTGATGGGCTTTCCCATCAGCCAAGCCCTGGTGGACGAAATGCGCAGCCTGTCTGACATGCACCTGGCGCTGGTGGCCCCGGCGCCGACAGGTGCCGGCAAAGTGCTGCTGACCACCCTTCCCCCAAATGCCCTAAGCTTGCTGCAAGACGCTCAATTCTCGAAAGGCGACTTGAAAGAACTGTCGGTGGGGGCCGACACGCTGGTGGCCCGCGACACCAAGCTTGACGTGGGTAGCGACGAGCTTCACACAATCTTGTTGCGTTCGTTTGATGAGGTGGTGGCACCCTTCCGGCAGGCCCAGTTTGCACTGGCCTGGATCACCGCGTTGGGTGTTGTCTTGTTTGGCGTTGGCAGTGTTTTTGTGGCCCGCAAAGTCACCACGCCGCTGCGCTCGCTGGTGGATGCCTCGCAAAAAATTGCCGAAGGCGACTATGAAACCCCGCTTGAGAACACCGGGCGCACTGATGAAATTGGCGGCCTGGCGAATGCTTTTGACCAAATGCGCGTCAGCATCGGCACGCAGCAAACTGAAATTCGCCGCCTGGCATTTCGGGACCGCCTGACCGGCCTGCCCAACCGGGCGCGGTTTCGCGAGGCGCTGCAAGCTGCCATTGCCAACCAGCCCGCGGCTGCTGGCACCGAGGCTGCCGTGGCACCCGCCAAAGGCCTGGCCATCGTGGTGCTGGATTTGGATCGCTTCAAAAACATCAACGACGTGCTGGGTTATTCGTTTGGCGACCGGGTGCTGCAAGCCGTGTCCAAGCGGCTGTCGAACCAGGACATTCGCGCCCACGACATGGTGGCGCGTTTGGGCGGCAATGCCTTTGCCATTTTGCTGACCGAAAGCGACGCCAACAACGCCTTGCGCATAGCCCAGCGCATTGCCAAATCGTTTGAAGACCCGCTGGCCTTTGGCGACCAGACCATTGACCTGAGCGCCGCGATTGGCATTGCCTGCTGGCCCGTCCACGCCAATGACGCTGATTTGCTGCTGAGCCACGCCGAGCTGGCCATGTACGCCGCCAAAAGCAAAACCACGGGCATTCAGATTTACGACCCGGCACTGGACTCTGCCAGCAACCTGAGCCTGTCACTGTTGACTGAACTGCGCCACGCGCTGGAGCACCAGGAACTGCGGCTTTATTTGCAGCCCAAAATTGAACTGGGCTTGTCGGCCGCAACCGCCGCCGAGGCGCTGATTCGCTGGCAACACCCAACACGCGGATTGCTCGGGCCGATGGAATTCATTCCCTTTGCCGAACAGACCGGTTTTGTGCGGCAAATCACGCTGTGGATTTTTGCTGAAGTGGCCCGCCATTGGCACAGCTTGCAAACCACGTCCCAAGCCTGCCAGGTGTCCATCAATTTGTCGACCCGTGACCTGATGGACCATGACTTGCCGATTCACCTGGACGCCATCTTGAAGGAACACAAGGTGCCTGCCACCGGTATTTGCCTTGAAATCACCGAAAGCGCCATGATGGACGACCCGGCTCGCGCCGAGGCCACTCTCAATGCCTTGCACCAAGCGGGCTTCAAACTGTCGATTGACGACTTTGGCACGGGCTATTCGTCATTGGCTTATCTGAAGCGCCTGCCGGTCGATCAGCTCAAAATCGACAAGTCCTTTGTGATGGCCATGGAAAAAGACAAGGGCGACGCCATGATTGTGCGGTCGACCATCGATATGGCCCACAACCTGAACCTGACCGTGGTTGCCGAAGGGGTGGAGAACGCGGTGGTCTACAACGCGCTGAAAAAACTCGGCTGTGACGAAGCGCAGGGCTACCTGATTGGCAAGCCCATTCCCGCTGCCGACTACCTGGATTGGCGTGTTCAATGGAACCGCCAGTTGGACCAGAACCGCCGCGAATCCGGCTTGTCGATACCGATTCCGCTGGCTTGATTTCAGCGCAAAACCGCCTTCAGGCCAGGGCACTTGGAGGCAGCTGGTCCACCGTCATGGCCCCTGTCATCACCGCCACGGTGTCGCTCATGCTGATGGTTTTGGGGTTGACCACGGCAGCGCGTTTGCCCAGCCGCTGAATGTGGATGCGGTCCGCCACTTCAAACACATGCGGCATGTTGTGGCTGATCAAAATGACGGGGAGACCCCGGTCACGCACGCGGCGAATCAGCTCAAGCACCATGTTGCCTTCTTTCACGCCGAGTGCGGCGGTCGGTTCGTCCATGATGACGACGTGCTGGGCAAATGCCGCTGCGCGGCCCACCGCCACACATTGGCGCTGGCCGCCAGAGAGGGTTTCAACTGCCTGCGTCATGGAGCGAATGCCGACTTTCAGATCGTTCATGCGGGCCACAGCTTCAGCCAGCATGCGCTTTTTGTCCAGACTTCTGAACACACTGCCCAAAATACCGGGTCGGCGCAATTCACGGCCCAAAAACAGGTTTTCGGCGATGCTCATGGCCGGGGCCACAGCCAGGTCTTGGTAAACGGTTTCGATGCCGTGGCGACGCGCTTCGATGGGGGATTTGAAACGCACGGGCTTGCCGTCCAGTTCAATGCTGCCTTCATCGGGAATGACCGCCCCGGACAGCACCTTGATCAGGCTGGACTTGCCCGCACCGTTGTCGCCAATCACCGCCAAGATTTCACCCGCGCGCAGTTCAAAATCGGCACCGTCCAGTGCGGTAACCTGCCCATAGCGCTTGGTCAGGCCTGTGCCTTTGAAAATGATGTCGGCACTCGCTCCAGCACGCATTCCTGCATTGGTTTCAGCAGCCATCATTGCGCCCCTTTGCGCGACAACTGGTCAGCCGCCACCGCCGCAATCACCAAGATGCCGGTGATCAGCGTTTGGTAGACCGAGGCCACGCCCATCAGCGTCAGGCCATTGCGAAACACGCCCACAATGACGGCCCCCACCAGACTACCCAAAATGACGCCTCGACCACCAAACAGTGAGGTGCCGCCCAGCACCACGGCGGTGATCGCGTCGAGGTTTTCGGTTTGGCCCGCCTGCGGGTCGCCCACCTCGGTGCGCGCTACCAAAACCAGCGCTGCAATGCCATACAGCAGACCTGCCAGCACGTACACACCCAAGAGCACGCGCTCAACCGGAATGCCCGTGAGGCGCGCGGCTTCAGGGCTGTTGCCCACCGCATAAACATGACGGCCTGAAGCCGTGTCGCGCAGCAAGTGCCAGGCCAGCAGGTACATCACCACCATCAGCACCGTGCCCAAAGAAATGGCGGTTTCGCCCAGATTGAAAGTGGCCCCCAGCGCGACCAAGCCAGCGGGCAGGTTTTGCACGGTTTGGGATTCTGAATAAATTTGGGTGATGGCAAAGGCGATGTTCATGGTGCCCAGGGTCACAATGAAGGGCGGCAGTTTGATGCGGGTGATCAACAGCCCATTGGCCAGGCCGAACAGGCAAGTCACACCCAGGCCACACGCCACAGCCAGCACCGGGTGAATGCCAAAGTCCACCGAAAACTTGGTCATGACAATGCCGCCCAGCGCCATCACCATGCCACAGGACAGATCGATGCCCGCCGTCAAAATAATCAAGGTTTGGCCAATGGCCAGAACCCCCACCACCATCACCTGCTGCAACACCAGCGACAAGTTTTGCCCCGTTAAAAAGCGGTCAGACTGCGTGGCAAAAAAAGTGCAGGCTGCCAAGAGGGCCAGCCAGGGGCCCAGCAAGGCCCAAGGAATTTTGGCTGGGGTGGAGGTGGACATTCGCAATAGTTACGACTACTTTTTTCAGGACTACTTTTTGCCCCAGCAGAGGTTGGTGCCAATTTTCACGTCTTTGCTGTCCACACCGGTGACGGCTTTGGCCGCAATCAGCGTGACGCCAGTGTCAACATAGCCGCTTGATTTTTTGCCCCCCTTGGCAAAATCAACCCCGGCAGCCACGCCCATGGCGGCCATTTTCAAGGGGTATTGCTGCGAGGTTGCAGCAATCACACCTTTGCCCACGTCGGCAATGCCTGCACAACCGCCGTCGACCGAGACGATCAACACGCCCTTTTCTTTGCCCGCCTTTTTCAGCGCGTTGTAGGCACCCGCAGCGGCGGGTTCGTTGATGGTGTAGACCACGTTGATGCCTGGGTCTTTTTGCAGGCAAGTTTCCATTGCGGTTTGGCCTTTAGCCTGGTTGCCATCGGTGTCCGCTGCGCAAACGGTTTCAGCAGTTTTTGACAATTCGTTGGACTTGGCGTCATTGGCGGCCAAGCCGAATCCTTTCATGAAACCGTTGTGGCGCTGAGCACCGACGGGGTGACCGGGGAACAGGTCGAGCATCGCAATTTTGGCGGGCTTGCCTGCCATGGCGGCTTTGGCGTACTGGCCAATCAACACACCGGCCTGGTAGTTGTCGGTGGCAAACAGGGCGTCGGCACCGTCAAACGGGCTGTCCAGGGCAATCACTTGTACGCCTGCGGCTTGTGCTTTTTTAACAGCGGGGCCAATCGCGTCGCCACTGGAGGTGATCAAAATCGTTTTGGCACCTGCCGCTGTCATGTTTTCAATCGCGTTGATTTGGGACGCAGTGTCGCCGTCTTTTTTGCCCGTTGCCGTCATCAGCTTGGCGCCGAGTTTTTTGGCCTCAGCCTGGGCACCTTCTTTCATTTTGACGAAGAAGGGGTTGGTTTCGGTCTTGGTGATCAGGCCAATCACGGGCTGTTTTTGCGACATGGCGCTGGTTGAACTGAAGGTCAGCGCGGCTGCGGCCAGGCCGGTCAGAGCCCAAACGGATGCTTTTTTCATGGTGTCTCCTGCGGGTTAAAAAATCGACGGTGGAATCAAAAGGCCGCGAAGGCCCTGCGCCCGGTTCAGCGCTGCCTTGACTTTACATCCGAACTTATTATTAAATCAATATGATTTAATTATGGAAAACCCTAGATTGAGTTCGGTGTTTTTAACCTCTGTTTGACGCTTGTCGGGTCAGCCCATCACTGCTTCGCGGGCGGCCTCGTCCAACACATCCTGCGAAACACCATGCTTCTTCAGAGCTTCGAGCAAGCGTGCGGTTGCACCAAAAGAGTACTGCGCTTCATCCCGACGCAGACCTTCACTCACATAGGCTTTGAGTAAAGCTTGGTAGCCCACAAACCCTTTGTGAGGTGCAATTTCCTTCATTGAATCCACCACGTCCTGCGCAATGCGCAGCGTGATAACGGTCATAGGCCGGTCTTTGGCCAGGCGGGATTTGATGCGTTCAGGAATGCTCATGGTCTCGTCGCTCCCTTTGGGTGGCCGGTCTGGCGGAAATGATGCGGATGAACTCAGATTCGAGCTGGATATGAACCACAAACAACAAACGCCCCACTGCGTCAAAACCGACAATTGCGTCGCGGGCTTCATCTTTTCGTTCGGCATCTACCAAACGAAACAGAGGGTCGAAAAACACGGTGGCCGCCTGCTGAAATGTGACGCCTCCGTGCTTGCCAGGATTATTTTTGGCTTTGAGATCATTCCAAACAAAGGACGCGTCGTTAAGTTCGTAATACACATCCATGGCTTGATTTTAATGTGACAATTTACATTGTCAATACAATGAATTGATTGCGAGCGTCCCAGACGCCTGAGCCACCCGTCTCTTCGCATTTGATACACAAAATGTCCGGGCACCGTACTGCGCCACCGGGGCGAACTCGTACGGCAATTTGGGCCCTATCAATGTCCTTTAGGCCAGCACCAGATTGGTCTGTGCGGAAAGTTTACGCGTCCCTGATTCAGGCAATCGCTGCCCAAACCCTGCTCAAGGATCTAGGCTAAGCGACGCTTCATCCAGCGATAAAGGGGCCGCTCGACCAGCGAATAATGCACCCACGAATAGACCAACACGGCCACGATGGCCGCAACATAGTACGTCAACGGAAACTTCTGAAATAGAGTGACGCGATTGGCGATCAAACTAAAAACACTGAGAACTGCAATGTGGCCGAGGTACATGAAGTAGGACGCATCTCCTAACTTCGCTGTTAGGTTGGCCAGGCTGCCCTACGCAGCGGGAGCAATCAGAGCGAAAGCCACAAGGCAAACTGATGCGCCGCCAACTAGCAAAACCCTCTGAGGCGCATGATGAAAACCTGCCAAACCCGACGGGTGCAGCAAGTCAGCATGGAGTTGATAGTAAATTGCCGCCACACCCAGCCCAAGCGCTGACATTGCCCATGGCCACCACGCTTGCGCTGACTTGTGTTTTGCCACAAAGTGAAATATCAAAAACCCAGCTGCAAACTCTAAGATCAGTGGAAAGAGAAAAAATTCGTGCAGTAAGGTGACCTCTGAAAACCGCCGTGGCTGGTAAAGGTCAGTCATGAAAAAGCAGATGGTAGATATCGCTACAAATAAACCACTTGCTAAAACTGCTGGCTGGAGAAACCGTCTCGGGAAAAGTAACAGAATTCCGAGCATTGTGTAAAAGTAAAGCTCAAACGACAGTGTCCAAGTAATTGGCAGTAAATTGAGATTCAAGCCTTGAGGTATCAGAAAGAAGGAATTCAGCAGATTTTTCTCATTCCGTGAGCCCAATACAACCCAAGCAATACAGTAAATAATAAAAAAAGGCCACCAACCTGCGTAGATGCGGGCTAAACGATGGGTGTAAAAACGAAGAGCAATCTTGCCGGACTCGGCCTGAAGCGGCAGATTTTGAATGGTGTGAGCCATTATTGATCCACTCAAAACAAAGAAAATATCAACCCCCATGAATCCCATTTCGGTAAAGTATTTCCACGCAGGTACAAAACTTTCGTGGACTGTCGAATTGAAAACTGGTTGCCTGGCATGATGAACACAAACCGCAAATGCAGCAAAGAATCTTAGTATTTAAATGTTTTTAATCATATTTGAGGGAAGCAATTGAGTGCATCAATTGAATTTGAAAACATTCCGTCCAACTGGCGCTTATTTTGAGTGGTTTGATGCCAATCGCATCAACAGAGCCGTGAGAGTTTAGCGGGACGCCAAGGGAAGCTCTTAACTTTAATATTTCAAAGAGAGATGGCTCCAAAAAACAAAAAAAACCTGCAGGTTCTTTTTTTAAGAAAATCTGCAATTTTGTCATTTTTTAGATCAGTTAAGGCTCTAGCTCTCAAATAATATAGATAGTTTGCTATTATTAGCATAGCAAACATCCCGCTAAGCCCAACGCCCAACGCCGCGTCCAATCGTCAAAACCGCCAGCGCAACGAGGTGGTCAAGCTGCGCTCAATGCGGTCTGGCGATTGGCCCAGCAAGCCGCGGGCGGCGCGGTTGCTTTGAATCGTCAACGACTCGGTCACCAGTGACCAGTGTGGGTTGATGCGCCAGTGGTAGGCCAGCGCCACCGCGCGACCGTCTTCGGAGTTCGGATCAAGCGGTATCACGTCGCTTTGCAATTCTTGGGTGCTGAATTTGTCAAAACGCAGCGCGACCGTGCCTGGCCCCAGGGGGTGAGTGGCCAACAGGTAGAACGCGCTGAAATCCAAATGCACGGCACCCGCGCCCATCAGGGTGTTGCCATGCAGCGCTTGGCCCGCCAGCTCCCACTGGCCCAAGCCGTGCAAACGTGCGCCCACATGGTGAAAGCGGGTGTGCCAGCTGTATTGGCCACCGCGAATGGCCAGTGGGTCGCCACGGTTGTCGTAATGCAGGGCCGACAGCTCCAGTGCAACGCCTTCAAGCGCGTAGCCATAGCTTGCGCCCAAGTAGTAGCCCCAGCGGTCGTCAATTTCTTTGAACGCGCTGACCGCCCGCGACTGCTGCGCAAGCTCTGCCCCTGGTCGAAAAACGGGCAAGTCGGGCAGTGGCACAGATTCGGTCAATCCCGCCAACCTGTCCCCCACCGACCAGCCGCGCCACGCCAGCAGGCTGCCGATGGGGTCGTTGCCAGTGAAGAGTGCGGCTGTCAGGCCAAAGTCATGCGGCGAGCCGCTGGGTCGGCCTTTGCGCAGCCAATTGACTTCAATGCCTTTGGTGCGCAGTTCCTCGCCCATCCAATTGTTCAGGGCCGAGCTGGACACGGTGTGTTGCGGCGTCCAACCCAGGCTGTCGTAATCGAGTTCGAAGCTGGTGGCGGGGAAGAACGCGCCGACCTTCAGGCGGGTCTTCCACGCGCCACTGGGCAAGGGGTTCCAGGCAAGCCAGGCTTCGGTCACGTCAAAAATGCCCGCCCGGTCGTCGCTGGCGCTCAGCACGACGCTGGCTGACCAAGCATCAAGCAGATCGGCGTCTGCCCGCAGTTGGGCTTGCCCAAGCCGGAACGCACCGCGGGAGCGGTCATAGCGCGACTTGTCAAAACCGCCCTGGGTGACGCTCAATTCGGCGTTGGTTGCGTTCAAACGCAAATCCAGCAAGCCACGCAACTCGACTGCGCCAACAGGTGCTGCGGCGCCCAGCAATGCGGCTGTGTTCAACGTCACTTTTTGAACCCAAGCAGTCATAGTTTGTATTGCAGATTGACTCTGTTTTTGCCAAAAAGAACCGACAAATTCAAATTTATTTTTCAAAAAATTGAATCCAGTTGCGCACTTGCCACGTATCTCCTGTTGGCAGCATGCGCAGTATGTCAGCAAACGTTGCCATTCATTTGTCGAAAAATTTGTCAACAACTTTCACCGGAGTTTGATCATGACAGTCATCATCAGAAAGCGCCACTTGGCGCACAGCACTTTGGCCCACGCCACGCTCATTGCCTTGGCAGGGCTGGCCAGTGCGGCCGTATCGCCCAGCTTTGCTTCCAGCCACCGAGAGGCGCCCTTCATCACTACGCAACCCAAGGTGGACGGCACCGACCTGTACATGTTCAATAGCTATGAAACGGGCCGCGACGGCTACGTGACCGTGCTGGCCAACTACCAGCCGCTGCAAGCTCCCTATGGCGGGCCCAACTACTTCAAAATGGATCCCAATGCGCTGTATGAGATTCACATCGACAACAACGGCGATGCCAAGGAAGACCTGACGTTTCAGTTTCGATTTCAAAACAATTTCAAAGCCATCACCTTGCCCATTGGCGGGCAAAACATCGGCATTCCCTTGACTCAGGCAGGGCAGGTGTCCGCTCCCAATGCGGGCGCGTTGAACGTCAACGAAAAATTCACGCTGAACCTGGTTCGGGGCGACCGCAGAACTGGCGCAGTCAGTGCAGTGTCCAAGGTGGGTACGGGAGCTACGCTGTTTGACAAACCGGTCGACAACATTGGTACCAAAACGATTCCTGACTACGCAGGCTACGCGGCGCAGCACATTCACAGCGTCAACATTCCAGGATGCGCCACCCCCGCGCGGGTTTTTGTGGGTCAGCGGCAAGAAGGATTTGCCGTCAACTTGGGCACCATTTTTGACCTGGTCAACGCGCCACTCGGCGTGATCACCGACCCAGCGCTGATCAACGCTGCGCCCAACGTATTGGCCGACGCGAACGTCACCACCCTGGCACTTGAAATTCACAAAAGCTGCCTGCTGGCCGCCGGCAGCACAGACCCCGTGATTGGCGCGTGGACGACTGCCAGCGTGCGGCAAAGCCAGCTTGTCAACGCCACCCCACCCAGCGGCCACCAAACCACTGTGACCTATGGCGGCGGTTGGGCTCAGGTGTCGCGTTTGGGTATGCCTTTGGTCAACGAGGTGGTGATTGGCTTGGGCGACAAAGACAAATTCAACGGGTCAGTCCCGCGAAATGACGGCCAGTTTGCGGCTTATGTGACCAACCCGTCACTGCCCGCTTTGCTGGAAATCGCACTGGCTTTGCCGGGTATTGCGCCGACCAACTTTCCGCGCACCGATCTGGTGACGACTTTTCTCACCGGGATTCCGGGTGTGAACCAACCTGCCAACGTGGTCGGTTCCGAAATGCTGCGGCTGAACACCGCCATCCCCGCGGTGGCTTTTCCACTGCAAAACCGCCTGGCTATTGTGGGCAGCCTGCTGTCTGGCGGCACCGATTTTGCGGGTTACCCGAATGGCCGACGCCCCAAAGACGACGTGGTTGACATCTCTTTGGTGGCCGTGATGGGTGGCCTGTGCATGGCCAATGGCAATGCCAACGCACTGGGTCTGGGCGCGAACTGCAAACCATCGGCTGTGCCGCTGGGCGCCACTGCCTTCAAATTGCACGATGCAGTGGACCAAGCGGTTGCCCCGTTTTTGCCAGGCTTTCCCTACCTGAACACACCCCTGCCCGGTGCTATGTAAGCCAAACCAGGAGCACACCATGAAAAAATCACTACTTCACCGGGCCATCGCCATGGCCCAAGGCGTCACGCTGACTCTGGGGTTGGCAACGGCCTTGTCGGCCAGCCTGGCAGGCAGCGCCAATGCGGGCGTCATCACCTTTGCACCCTTGAGCGAGTTTGGCGTGGCCTTTGCGGATGGCGACCAAATTACCGCACAGGGGTTCAACCTGCGGTTGTCAAGCGGCAATGCGAATTCGTTTTTCATCGCGGGGCTGGAGGGCGCTGGCAGCTATGCCAGCAACGGCACGCAAAGCCTTTACGCTGCCAACGATGCGGATATTGTGCTCACGGCAGACTCAAGTGGTCGCTTCAACCTCATCTCATTTGAGCTGGGTGGCGGCAACTTGGCGTTTCTGGACCCTTTGCAAGCTGGCAATGCAGAACCTTGGGCTACCCAACTGGACTTAATTGGCACGACGGTTGACAACCTGGTGCTGATGGCCAGCTTCTTGATCGACCCGACGACAGGGGGCCTGTTCAACTTTGCAGTGAACTGGAACGACTTGACCGAGGTGCAATTCAGGGTGGCAGGCGGCGACTACAGCCTGGACAACATCAACCTGCAAGCAGTGCCTGAGCCCGGCTCGCTGGCATTGCTGGGCTTGGGATTGGCTGGCTTGGTCGCCTCACGGCGACTTCGCGCCCAGCCAAGAGGCGGGTAGCCACGCAACCCGCACGTGGAAACTTGTCGACTCGCCTCTAAAGCGCTTCGGCAAGACCCAAAATGGCGGTGGATTGGCTTGACAGGACACCGCCATTGCCGTGCGCCAAAGCCGTTGTGGCCCCGGGCACTTGGCGCGCACCGCAAACACCCTGCAATTGCTGCACCGCTTCAATCAGGGCAAAAATGCCGTACATACCCGGGTGGACGCAAGACAGACCGCCCCCGTTCGTATTGACTGGCAAGCGCCCGCCAGGTGCAATTGCTCCGCCTTCGACAAACGCACCGCCCTCGCCTTTTTTGCAAAAACCAAGGTCTTCCAAAAACAACAGCGTATTGATGGTGAAGGCGTCATACAGTTCAACCACGTCGATGTCTTTGGCAGACAACCCTGCCATGGCATAAGCTTCACGCCCCGACTGGCTGGCCGCAGTCACAGTCAAATCGGGCATGCTGGAGATCTGCCTGTGCCAAACCGCCGTGGCATTGCCCAGCACGTAGACGGGCGGCCGAGCCAAGTGTTTGGCGCGATCAGCCAGCACCAGCACATAAGCACCGCCGCCGTCTGTTACCAAACAGCAATCGCGCACGCTCAAAGGGTCTGACACCATGCGCGCCTTCAGAACATCGTCAATACTGAGTGGGTCGCGCATGAAGGCTTGAGGGTTCAGTTGCGCCCAAGCCCGCGCAGCCACCGCGACTTCGGCCAAATGGCGACGGGTGGTGCCAAATTCATGCATATGGCGTGACGCGGCCAGCGCGTAAGCAGACAAAGGCTGCATTGGCTCGTACGGGTTTTCAAACGGTTGGGGGTCCAGCCATTTTCGGGCTTTGGCCACTTCAGCCCGACCAAACTGTGCCGTGCGCTGAACGCTGCCGTAGCACACCAACACCGCATTGCATTGCCCGGACTGAAGCGCCTGCATGGCCGGCAGCAAATGCGCGATGAAGCTCGAGCCACCCAACATGGTGCCGTTGACGTAGCGCGGGTTCAGCCCCAGGTACTCGGCCACTGGCATGGCCCACATGGTGGACGTGGTGCTGGCCGTGCACAAGCCATCAATATCGGTCATTTTCAGGCCTGCATCGGCTACTGCAGCATGGGCCGACCGCGCCAGCAATTCCATGTCGTTGTAGCCGTGGGCCTCCCCAAAGCCAAAGGTGCCCACGCCGACAATGGCCGCGCTGCCTCGCAATGCTTTGAGTTCTGGGGAAACCGATAGATGAGGAGCGCCGCTCATGCTGGCGCTCCGGTTAGGTCAAAAACAACCAAGCCGTTGCCATCGGTCACTTGCACGCGGGCTTGCACCCGCAGGCCAATGCGCACCGCATCGGGTGGCAGCAAGGTGACACGGCTCATCAGGCGCACCCCTTCGTCCAGATCGATCAGGCTGACGTTGTAGTCGCCCCCGGCCTCCGGCCTGCGCCGAACTGTGGTGCTAGCGTAAACCGTGCCCAAGCCACTGGGTGCGGCCCAAACGGGGTCGCCCGCACCGCAGTACGGGCAAATTTCGCGCGGAAAATAAATGTGCTGGCCGCATGCATTGCATCGTTGAATCAAAAAACAGCCTTGGTTCAAATGGGTTTGGTGCTGGCCGAGAATGCCGCCCACTGGCGACTTGGCAGTTTCAGTCATGGCGTTCAAACAGGGTCCCAGGAGAACACATCGGCGGAGCGATCCAGCGCGTAGAAACTGGCTTTGAGCGCGGGCAGCGCATGACTGGCAATAGACTCTGGCGTCCAGCCCTCGCTGCGCTGCACAGACCGCAAGGGCCGCGGCTGACTCATCAGAAAAATTTCGTTGTTGCGCACTGCAAATACCTGGCCATTGGCGTCAGACCCCGCATCGCTGGCCAGGCAAACCGCCAGGGGCGCAATTTTGGCAGGCGTCATCTGCTTGATGCGGTCAACCCGCGCTTGCTGCTCGGGCGTGTCGGTTGGAATGGCCCCAATCATTCGGCTCCAAGCGAAGGGCGCAATGCAGTTGGAACGCACCTTGAACCGCTGCATATCCAGCGCGATAGATTTGGACAAAGCCATCACACCCAGTTTGGCGGCTGAATAATTGGCTTGCCCCAGATTACCGACCAAGCCCGAGGTTGAAGTCATGTGAATGTAATTGCCGCTGCCCTGCTCTTTGAAATGCGAAGCTGCTGCCCGACTGACGTGATAGGCCCCGTACAAATGAACCTTAATGACAGCATCCCATTCGTCATCGGCCATTTTGAAAAAGAAACGGTCGCGCAAGATACCCGCGTTGTTCACCACCACGTCAATGCGGCCAAAGGCATCCAGCGCAGTTTGCACGATTTTTCCGGCAGATGCGGCTTCGCTCACGCTGTCGGTGTTGGCTGCGGCTTCACCGCCCATGGTCTTGATTTCATTCACCACGGCCTGCGCGGGCCCCGCATCGTGCCCGTCGCCTGCTACAGAGGCGCCAATGTCGTTCACCACCACCCGGGCACCCTCGCGGGCAAAAGCCAAGGCCATGTCGCGCCCTATGCCACCACCCGCGCCCGTGACGACGACGACTTTTCCTTCTACCATCTTGCTCATCTTGGCTCCAATCCTTGCGTTGCTATTGGTATTGCTGTCAGGGTTTAGTTTATCGGGGTGTCAGCAGACTCAAATGAAGACCGCTGATGGGCCTCTCTAGAGTCCACGCGAAATCAACTCTTTCATCACCTCCGACGTACCACCGTAAATTCGATTCACGCGCGAATCGACGTACGCGCGGCAAATCGGGTACTCCATCATGTAACCATAGCCGCCGTACAGTTGCAAAAGCTCATCCAGGGCTTTGCCCAGCTCCTCGGTGCAATACAGTTTGGCAATGGCCGCTTCTTCCAAGGTCAGTTTGCGTTTCAAATGCTCGGCTAGGTACTGGTCCACCATCATGCGCATGGCGGTAGCGCGAGCTTTGATGTCTGCAAGCTTGAAGCGCGTGTTTTGAAAATCAAACACGGGTTTGCCAAACACCATGCGTTCTTTGGTGTAGCGAATAGTCTCGGCCAACATGGCCTCGAGTTTGGACGCAGCACTGATGGCAATGATGAAGCGCTCTTGCGCCAGCTCGCTCATTAAATACTTGAAGCCCAGCCCTTCCTCGCCCAGCAAGTTGCTTACAGGCACCCGCAGGTCTTCAAAAAACAACTCGGCAGTGTCGGCTGCTTCTTGCCCCATTTTTTCGAGCTTGCGGCCCTTTCGGAAGCCGGGTCGATCAGCCTCAACCAAAATCAAGGATGTACCCTTGGCCCCTAATTCAGGGTTGGTTTTGGCAACCACCACAACCAGGTCGCAATTCAGTCCGTTGGAGATGAAGGTTTTGGAGCCATTGATCACGTAGTCGTCACCGTCGCGTATGGCGGTGGTGCGAATGGCTTTCAAGTCGCTGCCCGCGCCGGGTTCGCTCATCGCAATAGCCAAGATGACTTCGCCACGGGCGCAAGGTGCAAGCCAGCGCTCTTTTTGGGCCGGGGTGCCCAAGCGCTCAATGTAAGGCGCAATGATGTCGGAGTGCAAGTAGAAACCCGGGCCGCTGATCCCGGATTTGGCAACCTCTTCAATCAAAATAGCGCAGTGCCCAAAGTCGCCGCCAGCGCCGCCCCATTGCTCACCAATCGCGGTGCACAACAGCCCTTCGCGGCCCGCTTTAAGCCAAGTCTCTCGGTCTACCCGACCAGCTTTGTCCCACTCTGCCTGACGCGGCTTGCATTCGCGGTCAATAAAGCGACGCACCGTTTCGCGGTAGGCCTCATGGTCTTCGCGAAACACCGTGCGGGGAAAAGTGAGAATGGAGGTCATGGCAGCCCAGATTGAGAATGGTTTCAAAACATTCTCGCTGAAGGTTTGGCCAGTTGCTGTCACCTTCGCCACGCCTGGCTTCACCCCGATGACGTGGCGGGCCTATCACGTCAAGGGCTTACCTTTCCTTTGGATCTAAAACACCCAGTTCAGGGTCATAAACGCCAGCGTATTCTTGTTCAGTGCACCAAAGTACGATTGGCTTGGGCCGTCAAAGATGTCAAACCCTGCATTGAGACGCAACTTGTCGTTGAAACTGTAGGTCAGTCGCGGGCGAATGACGCTGCTTTGCCCAGTCAAATCCAAAACAGCACTGAGTTCCCATTTCAAACGGTCGTTCAGCAGTCGGTCTGACAAACGGAAGGTCAAACCGACGTCACGGCCAGCATATTCGCTGTTGAGTCGGTTCAAGCCTTGCGCCAATGTTTGCTGTAAACCGGGTGGCCCATTGGGTTCCACAAAGCTGTCTCGCCAGTTGGCCAACAACTGCACATTGACATTCAATGTTTCGAGAAAGTCAACATCACCCCCCAAAACGAGACTGGTCAAAGTGCGTTCGGCGGGAACGCACAATGCACAGCCCAGCATCAGTTTTGAATGGGCGAATTCTCCGCGCCAGGTCCAGGCACCCTGAGCCGTTGCAAAGTCGCCACCGATCTTTTGAACTCGCTCAAAGTCGCCTCGGAAAACAGGCGCCTTGGGATTGCGGCTGTCCAGCTGGTATCGAATTGAACGCTCGAACCCGTCAAAATATGAAATAGACCAATCAACACCGCCGCTGGTATGGTCTAGCTTCAAAGCCCACTCTGGCGCGGTCGGGCTGTCTGGCTTGACGAGGTTAGACGGATTGGCACCTTGCGGCGTGACGTGGGGCGAAAACTGCGCCAGGACACCTGTGACCGAGGTCGCTGTGCCCAAAGCAAACCGCAGCTTGACCGCGTCGATGCCATTGCGTTGAAGCTCGTCATCGGGTGTGAGCAACGTGAAATCGCGCGGCGACAGTGAATCTGTCGGGTTGATTCGATCCGCGCGGCCCCAAGCGAGCAGTTGCCGACCCAAGCGAACTGAAAGCGCGCCAGTGTCAAAGTCTAGATGGCCCTCACGAAGACGTTGGCTGGCGCCGTCGCTCGCACGCTCATCTTGCGAGCCCACGCGAAGGCTGACCCCCAAACGCAAATCCTCGCCCAGCTTGGGTCGCCAGTTCAATTGGCACTGCACGCTGCCAAACTCGGTTTTGTCATCCAAATTGCGGTTGGACGACCAGTAGCCCGCGCCACACTCACCAAACGGCAGCGCCCCCTGCCCCGATGCCGCTTCAAATGGGGTCGATGTCTGGGCCTGAACGCCACCCATCCAGCCCGTCATCATGAGCGCCAAAGTGAGCGCACACCGCGGTTCAGTCTTAAAGCTGTTCACCTATTCCTCCCGTTCCATGTAGCTGGCGGCAAAGTAGCTTTCAGCCACCGAGGTATTGGCTTCAAATCGCTCCATCTTCAAATAGGTCGTGTGCTGCGTTTGATGGTTTTTGATCACGATGTCCATGGCTTGAAACTTGTGAAGTTTGGCGTCCAAAACCTTGAATTGCCTGTTTTCAAGGGTCTTGAGCAGTGCGCCACCGGCATCATGAAAATCAATCTTTAAGCTGGTCAGGTTGTCCTTGTTGATCCAACTGACCCGTTTTGAGTAACCCGATTCAGTCGCGACCGCCGGACTTTTGGGTGCGGACTCCACCACCCACACTGGCACCCCTGCCAGCGCGTCAGAACGAATAATTTTGTGACTCCAGTCACTGGCCTTGTGCCCGACCAAGTCGCCAAAAGACAAATCAGTGCCCACAAAACTATTTTTCTTGTTGTCGCTGGCCAATCGCCTGACCTTTTTGAGTGCGGGCAAATACACCCAAATTTCGTCTTCACGGCCAGAGTTTTCAAGCAGCAGGGTGGTCGTGTTGCGCACATCACTGGGAGACAAAAAACGAATCACACGGCGATTAGCCAACCCATCGGCTTGCAGCTTGGTGACCCCAAAGGTTTTGCGAACCCGCTCCTGCCCACCTGCGTTGACCAGTCTGAAAGTCGCCTCCGACACTGAATTGTTGACCCGGGTGGTTTGGTAGTTTTTCTCCATCAAGTCGGCGGCATTCACATCTTGCGCCAAGATGGGCACTGAATGAAGCAGAACTGAAAGGCCCAACAAACCCAGCCCAATGACCTTGAAGGTTACGGCGCTACCCGATGGCAGCCGCACCTTGACCAATGGAAAAGTCGCCAATTCATCTGAAGGGTCAGCACCCTTGCCTTTCAGAAACTTTGGCGTGTGCAGTGTGATGAGCGCGGGAATCAACACCAGGGCAGAAGCTGCGCTCACGATCATTGACAGAACGATCAATAGGCCAAACCAGATATGGACGTAAAAATTGAAAGACAGCATCAGCACCGCATAGCCGCCCGTGATGGCGCTGGCAACGTACACCACAGCTTTGCCCGCTGTCGCCATGGTCTCTTTCAAGGCCAGCTCAATGTCGCCATGTCTTTGCATCTGTTCACGAATTCGGTAAAACAGGTAAATGGCGTAATCGGCTCCGATGCCAATCGCCATGGCAGAACTGACCGAATTGGGTGTGTTGAGCGGGATACCTGTCAGGCCCATCACGCCAAAATTGACCAGCACGGTGAACAACAAGGGGCAAACCAGGTACAAGCCTGCAATCACGGAGCGAAAGACGATAACCCCAGCCGCGAAGACAAAACCCATCATTTGCGCGATGTTCAGCATCTTGCCGTCAACCAGCGTCTCGCTCAGCGCCGAGGTCTGTGGCACGCTGCCACCAATTTGAATCGTGACACCTTGGGGTAGCGTGGGTTCGATGTGCTGGCGAATGCGGGTAACGATGCTTTCCGCGTACTTGCTGCTGTCGTTTTTCATCCAGACGAGCAAATTGGCGTTTTGGTACTGGTAGTCAATGTAGGCGTCAAAATCTGTAGGCTGCCCTGACATGGAGTACAGCAGCAGGTACTGCGACACCAAATCGCTGCTGGACGGAATGGAATAAGCCTGGCTTTGACCCGAGTTCATGGCTCGGTTCATTTGTTTGATCAAGTCCACCATTGAAATAGTTTTGCCCACGTCTGGCAAGGTGGCAATGAAGGTTTGTGCCTCGTCAATCGCCCGCAGCACTTTGGGATCTTTCATGTGGTCGGGGTGATCACCTTTGAACACGACATACAAGGTGTTGGTGCCTGCAAGCTTGTCATTCAGCACACGATCTTCCTGGCGCAATTGCAGACCTTCCCCAAAGTAGCTCTTAGTCGAGTTTTCACGGTTGATGTTGGACATGGCGAGCACTGCAAGGCCTGCCACCAGAAGGAAGCCCAGAACAATTTTTCGGTTATGGTGAATCGCCAGGTGAGTCAGCCCCAAAGACAGTCGGTCCCAAAGCCGGTTTTGATTGACGCTGGCGTCGGCCGGGCGCGGTTTAGGCGCAGGCAAATAACTGCGAAGCGCCGGAATAAAGGTCAATTCAATGAGCAACGCACTCAGAATGCCCAAGCCTGTGAAGATGCCAAAAGTGCGAATGGTCGCTATTTGGAACGTCATCAGCGAGAAAAAACCCAATGCAGCCACCAGACCTGCCGTCAGCATCACGGGTGCGACTTTGGTCAATGAATCGACAATGGCCCGGTCATTCAGCGCATAGAGTGGGTCACGCGGGTTAGCCGCGCACAAAAGTTCATATTCCTCGTAATACCGCTTGAGAATTTGGACGGCGTGGCCTGCAGCGACCGCGAGGATCAGTATCGGCGTGGTGGCATTGAACGCGTCCATCGACACTCTGGCCGCGCCCATGATGCCCAGGCTCCAGATGACCGCCAATAGGGCCGTGAGCAATGGCAGTATCAAACCCTGTTTGGTTCTAAACGCCTCAAGGTGAATCAAGCCAATGATGACCAATGCGATCGGAAACAAAAATGCCATGCGGGCTGAAAACCGCTCCACATTGGCAAAGAACACGGCTGTCCCGCTTGAAATAATCTTGACCTGAGGCGTTTGCGCCTTATCCAAAACCGCTTGAACCTTGTCCATCACCTCGCGAAAACCTTTGGGGCCAACGTCAACAGAAAAGCTGACGGAAGCCAAAGTTTTGTCTTTGGAGACCAAGGTGTCCTGGTACACCGGGTTGTCTGCCAAATATTTGCCCAATTGGGCAATGCCCGACGCGCTGATTGGCAGGCGAAGCAGGGGTTCAACCTTCATCTCCACTTCTGTCCCCGAGATGCTTTTGGCACGCGGTGCCGTCACACTCAACAACGTGTGCGCCTTGACACCCGGCACTTGGGACAAGTCGCGAGTAAGGTCAGCCACCACCTGCAACACGGACGGCTGCAAGGCAGTGCTGCCATCTGCTGCGGCAACACCCACAACCACCACGTATTTGGACCCAAACAGAGTTTCAGCCGCTGTGGTGCCAATCACATTCGGATGTAGTTTGGGCAGCATGGCCGAGGGGTCAATGACAATTTTCAGATGCCTGATTTGTGCGGCAAAAAAAACTGTCATCAAGCTGATCAACAAAATCAGCCAAAACCGCTTGCGCACAATGAGGGAAGCTATGGCTCTCATGATGCGACCAGTTCTTGCTGAGAGAACTCTTTCACCAGGTCAATGACATTTTTGTCCTTGAGCAGCCTGCGATGGCCCAAGCCTGTGGTGGCCAAAAACTGGGCCTGCGGAATCGCGCGGCTGATTTTCATCGCGTGGTCAAACGGAATTTCCTGGTCGTCACAGTCGTGAATCAACAAAATCGGCATCGTCAGTGACGCCAGCATGTCAATCACTGACAGTTGATCCCAACCCACAGGTTCTGCATAGCTTTTGTCAACAATGCCGCGCGCCCGCAGCATTGTGGATGTGGAAATTCCCAGGTAGTCGCGAACCACCTCTGTGAACCAGATGCAATGGGTCAGCGAGCTGATGGAGACCAAGCGCCGCACAGGCAGTGGGTGGTCACGCAAGGCGATGGCGGTGGCCGCGACACCCAGCGAATGCCCAATCAAGGTGTCGATCGGACCGACCTCGGTCACAACTGCTGCGACTGCGGCTGACATGCGAATCATCTCTGCGGTTTTTCCCGATGACTGACCGTGTGCAGGGTGGTCAAAACTGACTACACAAAAACCCGATTCAGTCAGCTGGCGAATCATGGTTTCGGGTTGCGCACCACGGCCACCCCAGCAGTGAACGAAAAGGCACAAAGGGCCTTGGCCCCACCGGTAGCATTGCAACCAGCCGCCTTGAAACGGAATTTTCCATTTGTGGGCAGACGCCATCAATACTTTTTCTGCGGGTTTAGGGCGGTAGCTGGGTGGCGTTGAAATCAGATTGAAGGTGATCCGCGCGGCCAAAGCTGGCGACACTCTGTCGATGACTGACATGGCCATGCGCGCCAGCTTGACCACCGGGTTTTGCAAAAATTTGGCCGTGCTTTGAGCGCTGGAACCTGTCAAACTGGAACTTGCGGAACCGGCAGCGCTGCCGTTCATCAGGCTGCTTTGAGGCACCCCGCCCGATTCGCTCGCGACGGCAGAACGACGCGCCGGGTGCAGAGGGCTCGCCCTAACAAAACCTGGAGACATGAGCCGTGCCGTTGTAACAACTGCCGGCTCGACCCCGTTGGAGTCTGATTTTTTTGCGGTAACTTGCATGGCAACTCCTACTTCCGTTTAAATCGCATCACATTTCAACTGTGCAAACAATTTGACAGGCAGGCAGGGCTGGCAGCAATACTGCTTTGGTACAGGTGCGAATGTGACATATGTCACAGACGTGAGGGCGGGAGAGGTGGCGGAAAAGCTAGCGCCGACGGGCGGTTTTGACGACCGGTGGACGACTTACAATCTCTCCTTTCAGCCTCTGGACAAATACCATGAACCGCTGCCTTCCCGAGCGCTCCTTTGAGTGCTCTCATGAGCGCTCCCTTGAGCACTCCCCTGGGCACTCCCTTGGGCACTCTGCCGCGCCTTCTTCAGTCCGTGCGTCCACGAACTCACGCGTGCACCCCCCAGCGCAGCCTGTTTTCAACCGATTCGGTCTGCGCCTTCGCAGTGCTGGCGTGGTGATGGCTGCAGCTTTGTCTGTAGTTTCGGCAATGGGTCTTGCCACGCTGCTGAGCTTTCATTCCACAACACAAGCGCAGTCTGTCGTGCGGCCTTTTCCCGCTGCTGCCAAGCGCGGAATTTTTGAAGTGCAGACCTGGCCGCTGGTGCTGATCAACGGGTCAGCCGAGAGACTTTCGCCAGGTGCCCGCATTCGGGGGCCCAATAATTTATTGATGTTGTCAGGCCAATTGGTGGGCCAGCGCTTGGTGGTGAATTACCTGCGCGATGCACAGGGCATGGTGCATGAAGTCTGGGTTCTCAATGCCACAGAAGCACAGCTTGAACGCGCGGGTTCCGAGCCCACCAAAAACTGGGCGTTTGAGTCAGACCCCGTCAAAACCCAATAGAGACCAAGAAAAGGGACTTCGGACGGTTTCATCTGGTCTGAGTTCAATTTGACCAATATTTACCACAATTGTGGTAAATATTGGTCAAATTCAGATGACTTGAACCATTTTTGTCAATTTATCATTCAAATAGGCCTCTAGCTCTCGAATAATATCAATAGTTTGCTATGTATTTTATAGCATTTCGCAGTTTCGCACTTTGTAGTTTGGCAGTTAGACATCGACGTGTTTAAAGCAGATTCCTATCGATTTCCATTCTTCCTTGCGTGTCCCAACTGCACACAAATCCATAACATTCCTTCACATGACCAAAAAAGTCTTCATTAAAACCTTCGGCTGCCAAATGAACGAGTACGACTCGGGCAAGATGGCGGACGTTCTGCGCGTCGCGCAAGGCTATGAGCCAACACTGGACGTAGAGCAAGCCGACCTGATTTTGTTCAACACCTGCTCTGTGCGCGAAAAAGCCCAAGAGAAGGTTTTCTCTGATTTGGGCCGCGTCAAACACTTGAAGAAAAAGGGCGTGCTGATTGGTGTGGGGGGCTGTGTTGCCAGCCAGGAAGGTGCCGCCATCATTGACCGGGCACCCTATGTCGACGTGGTTTTTGGTCCGCAAACACTTCACCGTCTGCCCGATTTGCTCACGCAGCGGGCTTTGCAAAACCGCTCGCAAGTGGACATCAGCTTTCCTGAGATCGAAAAATTTGACCACCTTCCGCCGGCCCGCGTCGAAGGCGCCACCGCCTTTGTCAGCATCATGGAAGGCTGCTCCAAATACTGCAGCTACTGCGTTGTGCCCTACACCCGGGGCGAAGAGGTCAGTCGCCCCTTTGAGGACGTGCTGGTAGAAGTGGCAGGCCTGGCCGACCAGGGCGTGAAGGAGGTGACCTTGCTCGGCCAAAACGTCAACGCCTACCGGGCGCGCATGGTGTCGGATTCTTCTTCCCTGTCGACAGAATTGGCTGACTTTGCCACCTTGCTCGAGTACGTCGCAGACATTCCAGGCATTGAACGCATTCGTTACACCACCAGTCACCCTAACGAATTCACGCCTTCCCTGATTGCCGCTTACGACACGATTCCCAAACTGGCCAGCCATTTGCATCTGCCCGTTCAGCACGGCTCAGACCGCATTTTGATGGCCATGAAGCGTGGCTACACGGCCATGGAGTTCAAAAGCACAATCAGAAAATTGCGCTCCATTCGACCCGACATGGCCATCAGCAGCGACTTCATTGTGGGCTTTCCTGGTGAAACCGACGAAGACTTTGGCAAGATGATGAAGCTGATTGATGACGTCGGTTTTGACAACTCGTTCAGCTTCATCTTCAGTCCGCGCCCCGGCACCCCCGCAGCCAACTTGCCTGACGAAACGCCGCATGACGTGAAGCTGGCTCGCCTGCAGCACCTGCAACGCACCATTGATGGCCACATGAAGCGCATCAGCGAAAGCCGCCTGGGCACCGTTCAGAGAATTTTGGTTGAGGGTGTTTCCAAACGCGATGGCAGTGAGCTGATGGGCCGCACCGAGTGCAATCGGGCTGTCAATTTCGCTGGCCAGCCGCGTTTGATCGGCCAGTTGGTTGATGTGAACATCACAGAGACCCGTACCTATTCATTGCGTGGCGAGTTGGCGCTGACGGGGTTTGACGATGACCGTCGCCCTGCTGCGCCAGTTGCTGCGGAAAGCTAATTCCCCAAACGGCGACGTCGGGTAGGCCCGACTAGTTGGCCCAGTTAGCCCGTCACCGTTCGTGACATTTTCACTTGTCAGCGCCTTTCGCTAGCCGATAGACTTAGTTTGCCACTAGAACCATCATTGTTCTGCTTGCCAGGCAGCAAAGACTAAGACGAACAGGCCCCAGGAGCAACCACCATGATCCCAGCACTCACAAACCCCGGTTTGACTCGTCAAATTATTTTGACGGTTGGCTTGGCAGCCTTAATCTCTGCGTGCGGCGGGGGTTCATCGTCTGTACCGACTGCATTGCCGGCGCTCACTGCCACGTCGAGCCCCGAACCAACGCCAGTTGCTTTGATTCCCCCAGTGAATGAAGCGCCCGCCGTACCCGCGCCGATCATCACACCACCGACAACACCCGCCACACCAGTCGTCACCAACCCAGTGATCCCTGTTGCGCCTGTCGTAACGCCCATCCCCGTGATCACTCCACCTGTGGTGCCAGCGCCCGCCGGCAGCCCAGTCACAGCAGCCAGCAGTTGCTCCTTGCCCAGTTTTCAAATCGAGGTGATGCGCGCAATCAATGCGGCCCGTGCGGTGGCGAGATCCTGCGGCACAGAGGCCAACCTAGCGGTGGCGAGCCTGGCGTGGAACGACACCCTGTTCGCCGCGTCAGCCAGCCATTCCCAAGACATGGCCGTGCGCAACTACTTTTCGCACACGTCGCCTGAAGGCACCACGTCAGCCCAGCGCGCTGTGGTCGCTGGCTACAACTACAGTGCTCTGGGCGAAAACATCGCCGCAGGACAACGCAGCATTGAAACGGTGATGCAGGGCTGGATCGCCAGCGAAGGGCATTGCCGCAACATCATGAATTCAACGTTCACAGAAGTTGCAGTGGCCTGCGTCGCCACCGCCCGCCCTTTGTACCCAACCTACTGGACAATGGTGCTGGGCAAACCGCAATAGGGAACAGTGCTTTCAGCGCGGTTGAGGTGCAAGGCGCTTCAAAAGCTCAAAACGGCATTTTGGGCATGCCTTTCATGCCGCCCATGCGCTTCATCATTTTCATCATGCCCGAGCCTTTCATTTTCTTCATCATGTCTTGCATTTGCTCAAATTCCTTGAGCATGCGATTGACATCCTGAACTTGCACGCCTGAACCGGCCGCAATGCGCCGTTTGCGGGTCGCCTTGATCAGCTCGGGCTTGCGGCGCTCAAGTGGCGTCATGCTGTGTATGATGCCTTCCTTTCGCTTGATGTCTTTTTCGGCCCGGTTCATGTCAACCTGCCCTGCCTTGGCCGCCATTGCGGCGGGCAACTTGTCCATCAGGCTGGACAACCCCCCCATTTGTTTCATTTGCTGAATTTGGCCCAAAAAATCGTCCAAATCAAAACCCGCGCCGCTTTTGACTTTGGCGGCGAGTTTTTGCGCGGCCTCCATGTCAACGCCCGCCGTGACTTGTTCGACCAACGCAACGATGTCGCCCATGCCCAAAATGCGCCCAGCATGGCGCTCAGCATCAAAGACCTCCAGGCCATCAATTTTTTCACTGGTGCCTGCAAATTTGATAGGTACCCCGGTAATTTGACGCACCGACAGGGCCGCCCCGCCGCGAGAATCGCCATCCGTCTTGGTCAAAATAATGCCGGTCAACGGCAAGGCCTCCTTGAAAGACCGGGCTGTGTTGATGGCGTCTTGACCCTGCATGGCGTCCACCACAAACAGGGTTTCAACCGGCTTTAGTGCGGCGTGCAAATCCTTGATCTCGCGCATCAGCGCCTCGTCAATCGCCAAACGGCCCGCGGTGTCAACCAGCAGCACATCAAAATAGTGCTTGCGCGCATAGTCCAGAGCGGCCAGGCCAATATCAACCGGTTTTTGGTCCGAGGTACTGGCAAACCACTCGGCACCGGCCTGCTGTGTCACCATTTTGAGCTGTTCAATCGCCGCTGGGCGGTAAACGTCTCCAGACACCGTCAGCACCTTCTTTTTTCGCTTTTCGATCAAATGTTTGGCAAGTTTGGCCGTGGTGGTGGTTTTACCCGCACCTTGCAAACCGGCCATCAAGATCACGGCAGGCGGCTGGGCATTCAAATTGATGTCGCTCACCATTCGCGAACCATCGGCCGCCTGCTCGCCCATGGTGGCAGCCAGCTCTTTGCTCACAATACTGACCAAAACCTGCCCTGGCTGGAGCGAACCCATCACCTCCTGGCCCAAGGCCTTGTCTTTGACGCGGGCTATAAAGTCGCGCACCACAGGCAACGCCACGTCGGCTTCCAACAGAGCCATGCGCACCTCACGCAGCATGTCAGCCACATTCGTTTCGGTGATACGGGCTTGTCCTCGAAGCCCCTTGACCAGGCGGGAGAGTTTGTCTGAAAGTGCGGTAGCCATGTGTTAGCTCAGGTTAGATTCAATTAAAGGGTCAAGACAGAGTCAACATCATGATGGGAGATGCAAGAGCTTGAAGAGTTAAAAAACCAATATCCGGGCGGCAACCGCTGCACTTTCATCAACCAAGGCAGGATCAGCTTACAGGCGCGGCTCAAAACGCTAAACTCTGCCCATGATTTTACCCACTGGAGTTTCTATCGACGTGATCGTGGCATTGGCTGCAGTGGCAGCCTATTCAGTGCTGGCCCTAGCGGCTCCAAACATGGCGCCGTCATCTGCGCGCGGACTGGCTTTTGCAGCGTTGGCGTTGCATGGCATCGCACTGGCCACAGCCATGCTGGCAAGTGGCCCCCGCTTTGGCTTTGCACCCGCCTTGAGTGTGACCGTGTGGTTGGCTGCGTTGGTCTACGCCGTCGAGAGTCATTTTTTCCCGCAACTCAAAACTCGTTGGACGCTGAGCCTGATTGGGGCCGCAGCAGTTTTGCTGGCGCTGTTTTATCCGGGGCACCTGTTAGGCCCCAAAGCTTCACTGTGGCTGCCCTTGCATTGGGCGCTGGGAATTGCGTCCTACGGACTTTTCGGAGTCGCCGTGGCGCATGGCGTCTTCATGACACGCGCTGAAAAGAATTTCCGCAGCGCCGCAGGCTCCCAAAGTGACATTCCCCTGATGACGCTTGAGCGCTTGACGTTCCACTTCGTGATGGCTGGATTTGCGCTTTTGACTGCCACGCTGTTGGTTGTGATGGTGTTCGGTGAACAGCTCTATGGGGCCAGAACTGTTTGGCGCTGGGATCACAAAACCATTTTTTCCGTATTGTCCTGGCTCACTTTTGCTGTGTTGCTGGTGGGCCGCGCCCAATTCGGTTGGCGCGGCCGATTTGCAGTTCGCATGCTTTACACGGGGGCCAGCTTTCTGTTGTTGGCCTATGTGGGGTCCCGTTTTGTGATGGAAATCGTGCTGGAGCGATCCCTGTGAAAATTGCCTTGTTGTTGGTTGCGGTGCTGGTGGGCATCTGGTTTTTCAAGTCGAGTCGCCGAAAACCGCAAGACGGGTCACGCCCCAAACCCACTGCCAGCCAGCCAGACAAAGTGGCTTTGGACATGGTTCGGTGCCACCACTGCGACTTGCACCTGCCTAGGCCGGACGCTATTGAAGGCAAGCAAGGCCTTTACTGCTCGGTTGATCATCGACGGCAGTCGGAGCCTTGAATGGCGCAGCCTGCAGAGAAGCACCCCTGGTTTGCCCCAACCTCGTTTCAGGTCAGCTCTGACGATTTAGACTCAAAGTCCAAGGGGCCGAGCGAGTTTGAGCGGCTGTGGCGCGGCTTCATGACCGCCAGGGTGACACTCGGTTTGATGCTGCTTGTGCTGCAAGGCACGCTTTGGAGTCTGAGCCCATCCGCCGGACCCCTGTTGATCTTCATTTGTGGCGGCTACTTTGCCGCCGCTCTCGCTGTGCGGTTTTACGCAAGCCCGCGCTATCTGGCTCGCCGGTTTGACCCGCAATGGCTTTTCACCATTGGCATTGACATTGCCACATTTTCAGCGCTGCAATTTCTTCAAGGCGGCGGTATCAACTATGCGCCACTGCTGGCTTTGCCGGTGCTCATGGCATCAGTTCTGGGCGCGTTGTATTTCGCGGTCGGTACAGCGGCCACGGTCACTCTCATTTTATTGAGCCATTCAGCCTGGCTTGCACTCTCTAGCGCAGGCAACACAACTGCTAACTTTGTGCAATCCGCCTTGACGGGGGCGGCTTGCTTCGTCCTGGCATTTTTAGCCAATCAACTATCGACCCGCTTGGCGCAAGAAGAGCAACGCTCCCAATTGAACCAGCGGGCGGTCCATGTGCAGCGCCAAGTCAATGAGTTGGTGATCGAATCATTGACTGACGGTGTGTTGGTTGTTGATGCGTCTGGAGTGGTGCGCGCAGCCAACCCGGCCGCACGCCAAATGCTGGGTTCTGCCACGCCCATGCGCGAGGCGTCGTTCAGTCTTTTGGCCGAGCCGGCCTGGTCTGGCCTTGCCTCGCTTGCGGGCCAGAGTTTTGTTCGGGTTGAATTGCGCCGCACCGATGTCACCGTTCACCATGCAGGACAGGGCATTCGTCGCCTGAGGGTGCGCACCCGGCAAACCGTCAACACTTCCGACGACTCCGAGAGCCTGTGCGTTATGTTTTTGCAGGATCAGCGTGAGATGGAGGCGCGAATGCGCACGGAAAAGCTCGCCAGCATGGGCAGAATGTCGGCTGCAGTGGCACACGAAATCCGAAATCCATTGGCAGCCATTACCCAGGCCAACGCCCTGCTAGACGAAGACATCACGGACCCCAAGCAAAAACAGTTGACGCAAATGGTCGCCCAGAACGCACACCGACTTGGCAAGATCGTTGAGGAAGTCCTCAACATCTCGCGGGTGCAAGAACGCGACAGTGCCGCATCAGCCTTTTCACTGGCCTTGGATGATCGAGTGAACCGCATTGCCCAGGATTGGTCTAGTCAAAATGGTACGCAGAGCTTGGCGTTGATCGAACTTGGCGCTGAAAATTTTCAAGTTGCTTTTGAGCCTGAACATTTGCGTCGGGTTTTGATTAACCTGCTAGACAATGCTCGCCGGTACGCAAGCGGGGCGCCCGCGTCAATACGTCTTCAAACGGCTCTCAACGAAGATGGGCAAGGCAGCTTGTCGGTTTGGAGCGACGGTCAACCTTTGGATCAATCGGTTGAACGGCATTTGTTTGAGCCTTTCTTTTCGTCCGAGAGCCGATCCAGCGGATTGGGACTTTATATTTGCAGAGAACTGTGCGAGGGGCATGGTGCCACCATTATTTATCGCCGTTCGGTACGGCACCGGAATTCCGAGGACACGCAAGGCAACGATTTTTATGTCACGTTCAGAACGGCCCGGGCCAATGACCGCCCAGAGTCCAAATGAACTTGCGTGTCGCGATTGGCAAAATCAAGCGGTAGGTTGCATTCTTCTGCCAGAATGCCCGTTAAGTTTTAATTTAGGCGCGCGAGAAAGTCGATCAATAATTTTTGTGACTAGACGATAGAGATTGAAAATGAAAATAACGACTCCGTTCCTCTGTCGTTGCAGGTTTGAGGCCTAGCTTGAACAACGCCCAAATTTTGGTCGTTGACGACGAGCCTGACCTGAGAACTCTGTATGAATTGACCTTGCTGCGCGAAGGTTTTCGGGTTGCAGCCGCAGGCAGTCTTCAGGAAGCCTGGGCACACTTGAAAGACCGCACATTTGACGTGGTCATCACTGACATGCGATTGCCGGATGGTTTGGGGCTTGAGTTGCTTCAAAAAATCAAGGCTGATCAGCGAACAGAGCGTTGCGTGGTCATCACCGCTTATGGCTCGGCAGAAAACGCGGTCGAGTCGCTCAAGGCAGGCGCGTTTGATTACCTCACAAAACCAGTTGATCTGAAACAGTTCCGCACTGTGATTGCTTCGGCAATTCTGGACACCAGCCAATCCCCCAAGGACGCACCCACTTACGCACCCGAGGCGACTCGAAAACTCAACACCGGTGGTGGGCGTGGCATTTTGGCTGCCGGTGAAGCTTCTCTGTCCCGATTGGTCGGCGAATCAGCCAGTATCAGTTCCGTCAGGGAACGTATAGCCAAGGTCGCCAAGAGCATGGCCCCAGTTTTGGTGCGCGGAGAGTCTGGAACCGGCAAGGAACTGGTTGCCACGGCGTTGCACACCAACAGCCACCGGGCCAGCGGCCCCTTGATCGCAGTCAACTGCAGTGCGATTCCTGAAAACTTGCTTGAGTCAGAGTTTTTTGGCGCTAAAAAGGGGGCGTTCACTGGCGCGAACCAAGACCGAATTGGATTTTTTCAAGCCGCCTCTGGAGGAACCCTTTTTCTTGACGAGATCGGTGATCTGCCAATGGCATTGCAATCCAAATTGCTACGTGCCATTCAGGAGCGCAGTGTGCGGCCTGTGGGTGCAACCCAGGAAGAACCTGTCGACGTGCGGATTGTCAGCGCCACCCACCGAGACTTGGCGTCAGATGTTCAAACGGGCCGCTTCCGCCAAGACCTGTATTACCGTCTCAATGTGATTGAAATCCTGATTCCCCCTCTGCGCGAGCGGCTGGGAGACCTTCCTTTGCTCTGCGAGGCCTTGCTCAAGCGAATTGCGCAAGAGGCCGGAATTGCAGTGCCGGTACTGTCGCCACGCATGTTGGAACAATTGGCACTTGAACCGTTGCGTGGCAATGTCAGGGAGCTGGAAAACCTTTTGCACCGGGCAGTAGCCTTGAGCGAGGGAAAAGAACTTGAAGTTGACCGAGCTCACGAGAACGCCCAATCAGCTGCACTGCCAGACGACGACCTAGAAACAACCCGACCCAGCCCTTTCGTGTCTTCTGTGTCCAAGCGGCAAGACCTCATTTACCCGATGCGACAGGGCATTCCGAACGACTTGCAAAACCACCTTGATCAACATGAACGAGAAATTTTGGTCAGAACGCTGCAAGAGACTGGATTCAATCGAACGGCAGCAGCCGCCCTGCTCGGCATTAGCCTTCGCCAGATTCGCTATCGCATCGCTCGGCTGAATATTGATTTTGCAGCGGGACCCGAGGCCCATGACGAGTCACTTTGAAGAAAACTCAATCGCCAACTCGAATGAGGCACTTTGGCAAGGCGATTGGTACCGGTTTGCACGCCACTTGGCGTCGCCCAACTTTGAATCCAGACTGCCAGACGCTCAAATAGACTTGATCGTGGTCCACTCCATTAGTTTGCCACCTGGGCACTTTAGCGGGAATGAAGTGCAGGAGTTGTTCACCAACCGTTTGGACTGGTCGGCACACCCGTACTTTGCAAAAATTGAAGGCCTTAAAGTTTCGGCGCACTTTTATATTCGCCGAAACGGTGAGCTTTGGCAGTTTGTCGGTACCTCCGATCGTGCTTGGCACGCCGGTGTATCGCAATACCGTGGGCGCACCGATTGCAACGAAAACTCCATTGGCATCGAGCTTGAAGGCCTGGAGGGCGAGACATTTGAGCCAGGGCAATACGAAACGCTAGCCTGCCTTTGCAGTGCTCTCGCACAACGCCACCCAATTCAGCATATTGCTGGCCATGAACACATCGCACCTGGTCGAAAGGCAGACCCTGGCGCAGGCTTCAATTGGACACTTTTGCAACAGATGCTGGGTTGGGCGACTCAGTGTTTTCCCCGATAAATCGTTACCGATTGTGAGGCTTCCACTCCAATTTGACATCAAAAGGCGGCCCGAAAAGCCGCCGCTCACGAAGGCCTCGCTGTTCGCCCAAGTTCAAAAGCCATACTGGGTGCCGATTCGCAGACTGTAGCGACAAATCAACCGAGGCAAAGCCAGGTTTTGATCTTTTTTTCTACCGAGCCCGACGATCCTCGAATTCGACCCAGTACACTACCTGTAGTGGCTTGTGTTCATGCTTGACCCCATATATAGTGGCAAGCTTGCAATTGAATCAATCAGCGCGCCATGGAAAATTGACAATCGATGTGATTCGGAAAACCAGCCAGGGTGCCGACAGAAAACGGCGGTTTTGGCCGCCACGCAGAGGCATTTTGGCGAGCGTTCGATTCAAACCAAAACATTACAAAGAACTTTACTGGAGACGAGGAAATATGCAGACAGCTTTCAACACGCCAGCAGCCACATCCACACCGGGATCTGTTCGCCAAGCTCCCAGCGGTTTAACTGGACATGGCAGCGACGCGGCAACCAATGCCTTGAATCAATACCAAATCATTCGACGCAATGGCGCTGTTGTGCCCTTTGAGCCCAACAAAATCGCCGTTGCCATGATGAAAGCGTTCTTGGCAGTGCATGGCACCCAAGGTGCAGCATCCGCCAGCGTGCGCGAGATGGTGGACGGTCTGACTCAAGCCGTCATTCGCGCCTTGGTGCGATCACGCCCAGGCGGTGGAACCTTTCATATAGAAGATGTGCAAGACCAGGTTGAACTTGGCTTGATGCGCGGTGGGCACCATGAAATTGCCAGAGCCTATGTGCTGTATCGGGAAAAGCGCTCGCAAGAACGTGTCAAACAATCACCCGTTGAAGCCACAAAGGCACCAGAACTTCACGCCATTGATGGTGGACAACGGATTGTTTTGAATTTGGTCTGGTTGAAAAGCCTGATTGAATCTGCCTGCTCTGGTCTGGGGGCTGATGTCCGCCCAGAACCGATCATGGCTGAAACCATGCGAAACCTGTATGACGGCGTACCGATGGATGAAGTCTACAAAGCATCCATTCTGGCAGCGCGCACCTTGATCGAAAAAGACCCCGATTACACCTACGCCACAGCTCGCCTACTGTTTCACACCATCGCCAAGGAAGTGCTGGGTCAAGATGTGGCCCAAGAAGACATGGGGCCGGCCTATGCCAATTACTTTCCACAATTCATCAAAAAAGGGGTTAAAAACGAATTGCTCGACGAAAAGTTGCTGCAATTTGATTTGACTCGACTTGGCAATTCTTTGAAGGCAGAACGCGACCTGAAGTTTGACTACCTTGGTTTGCAAACCCTTTACGACCGCTATTTTTTGCATGTTGGCAAAGCAAGAATTGAGTTGCCACAGGCATTTTTCATGCGTGTGGCAATGGGACTGTCACTCAATGAGATCGACCGCGAAGCCCGCGCGATTGAGTTTTATGAAGTGCTGTCCAGCTTTGATTTCATGTCAAGCACTCCCACGCTTTTCAACAGCGGAACCCTGAGATCGCAGTTGTCCAGTTGCTACCTGACGACCGTGCCCGATGACCTAGACGGCATTTACGAGTCGATCAAGGAAAATGCGCTGCTGTCCAAATTCGCCGGCGGGTTAGGCAATGACTGGACCAGGGTTCGCGCATTGGGCTCCCATATCAAAGGGACCAACGGAGAGTCTCAAGGCGTGGTGCCCTTCCTCAAGGTCGTCAATGACACTGCTGTTGCAGTGAACCAAGGCGGGAAGCGAAAAGGCGCTGTTTGCACCTACCTTGAAACCTGGCATCTTGATATTGAAGAATTCTTGGAGCTGCGGAAAAATACCGGCGATGATCGCCGTCGCACCCATGACATGAACACCGCCAACTGGATTCCCGACCTGTTCATGCGCCGTGTCGTAGAAAAAGGTCAGTGGACCCTGTTCTCACCCAACAACGTCCCAGACCTGCATGACAAGTTTGGTGCCGATTTTGAGCAGGCCTACGTCGCCTACGAAGAAAAGGCAGCCCGGGGAGAAATCAAACCGGCACGGGTCGTGCAGGCCAGTGACTTGTGGCGAAAAATGCTCACAATGTTGTTCGAGACCGGCCATCCCTGGATCACTTTCAAGGACGCCTGCAATGTGCGCTCGCCTCAGCAACATGTTGGGGTCGTTCACTCTTCGAATCTGTGCACTGAAATCACACTCAATACCAGCGATACAGAAACCGCGGTTTGCAATCTGGGTTCTGTCAATCTGCTGCAGCACCTGAAGGCCGGCCCAGACGGCGCCCAAGTGCTTGACCATGCCAAATTGAAAACGACGATCACGACGGCGATGCGCATGCTCGACAACGTCATTGACATCAATTACTACGCCGTCAAAAAGGCGCGCGATTCCAATCTTCGCCATCGCCCGGTTGGTTTGGGTGTGATGGCCTTTCAGGACAGCCTGTATGAACAGCGCATTCCTTACGCCAGCATGGCCGCAGTTGAATTTGCGGACCAATCCATGGAAGCTATTTGTTACTACGCGTACGAAGCATCAACCGAGTTGGCGCGCGAACGAGGACAGTACTCCAGCTACAAAGGTTCACTCTGGGACCAGGGCATTCTTCCGATCGACACTTTGGATCTGCTGGCGGCATCGCGAGGAGGTGCAACAGCTGGAGCGCCAGCGGGCAGCTCACCGTATCTTGAGGTGGACAGGTCGTCCACGCTGGACTGGGTTTCATTGAGGCAAAAAATTGCACGCGATGGCATGCGCAATTCCAATTGCGTGGCCATTGCCCCAACAGCCACCATTTCAAACATCATTGGCGTTGACGCATCCATTGAGCCCTGCTTTGGCAACTTGTCCGTCAAGTCCAATTTGTCAGGCGAATTCACGATCATCAACGGTTACCTCGTGCGCGACCTTAAACGATTGGGCTTGTGGGACGACGTCATGGTGATGGACCTGAAACACTTTGATGGCTCTCTCGCGCCCATCGATCGGGTGCCCGCCGAAATCAAGGCGCTATACGCAACAGCCTTTGAAGTTGAAACCCGTTGGCTCGTGGAGGCCGCCGCCCGTCGCCAGAAATGGATTGACCAAGCGCAATCGCTGAACATCTACATGGCGGGTGCATCTGGCAAGAAACTCGACGACACCTACAAGTTGGCGTGGGTGCGGGGTCTGAAAACCACCTATTACCTGCGCACGCAATCGGCGACGCATGCTGAAAAATCCACTGTCTCTTCAGGACGCATGAATGCTGTTTCGTCGGATCACGCTGAGTCGTCTGGCGCAATGAGTGCGCTTGACAGAGCGGCTGCAGCTGCGCAAATTCAACTCTCTGGGTTGGCTGCAACAGACGTTAAATTTTGCGGCGTTGACGACCCAACATGTGAGTCTTGCCAGTAAGTTTTATTGAATTTTTTTGAATTTAAATTGCTGCAAAGTAGACATCAGAGTCGCACCAAAGTGCTGTGCGAGTGAATGCCGCGATGCAATTGAACAACACAATATGTCAGCGATGTGAATGAACACTTTCTATTTCATTTCACTGCTCACATAATCTGCTAATTGGAACTATTTATGTTGACCTGGGACGAAGAAGTCAAGCCCGCTCCGCAAATCACACCGTCACGCGGCTCATCAAGCAGCCGTACGACCGAGCTACCTCCTGAATTTACTGAAGCACCGTTGTCAGCTCGCAAGCTCGACGACGGTGAGCCTTTGCCTGAAGCGAGTGCGAAAGCGGTCACCCCACCCAAGCGAGTGAATGCCTCGGACAAGCGCATCATCAATGGCAAGACAGACGTCAACCAGTTGGTTCCATTTAAGTACAAATGGGCATGGGAGAAGTACCTGGCCAGTTGCGCCAACCACTGGATGCCTCAAGAAGTCAACATGACTCGGGATATCGCGCTTTGGAAAGACCCCAACGGCCTAACCGAAGACGAGCGGCGCATAGTCAAACGCAACTTAGGGTTTTTTGTCACGGCAGATTCACTGGCTGCAAACAACATTGTGTTGGGCACCTACCGCCACATTACGGCTCCAGAATGCCGTCAATTCCTATTGCGCCAGGCATTTGAAGAAGCGATTCATACCCACGCCTACCAGTACATCGTCGAGTCGCTGGGGTTGGATGAGAGCGAAATTTTTAACGCTTACAACGAAGTTCAATCCATTCGCGACAAAGACGAGTTTTTGCTGCCCTTTATTGCGGCAATCATGGATCCGAATTTTTCGACAGGCACCCAAAACGCCGATCAGACGCTTCTCAAGTCTTTGATCGTCTTTGCCTGTCTGATGGAAGGCCTTTTCTTCTACGTCGGCTTCACCCAAATTTTGGCCTTGGGGCGTCAAAATAAAATGACCGGCGCTGCTGAGCAGTACCAGTACATCTTGCGCGACGAGTCCATGCATTGCAATTTTGGGATTGATTTGATCAACCAACTCAAGGCCGAGAACCCCATGCTCTGGACGTCTGAGTTCAAAGCCGAGATCAAGCAATTGTTCGAGAAGGCGGTCGAGCTGGAATACCGGTACGCAGAGGACACGATGCCCCGAGGTGTTTTGGGTATGAACGCTTCCATGTTCAAAGGCTATTTGCGTTACATCGCGAACCGTCGGGCGACGCAGATTGGCCTGGAGCCGCTGTTTCCCCATGAAGAGAATCCGTTTCCCTGGATGAGTGAAATGATTGACCTCAAAAAGGAAAGAAATTTCTTTGAAACGCGAGTAATTGAATACCAATCAGGCGGCGCCCTGTCATGGGAATAGTGTCTGTCTGATCTGAATTGAACTGCGTTTAGAGATTGAAATGACCAGAAGAATGATGCAAATTGCTGATTGCCCCAAAGAGGACAAAAGCAGTTTGTACCCCCGAGTTCATGGTGCTGGGATCAAGCCCAACATCATGAATCGCTTTATGCACTCCAACTCGCATGAAGTGCTCTTTGTTTATTGATCAAGGAGAAAATTGAAATGGCAACTGCAAAAAAACCGGTCGCAAAAAAGGCCGCACCAGCAAAGAAAGCTGCACCTGCAAAAAAAGCAGCACCAGCTAAAAAAGTAGCAGCGAAGAAAGCTGCCCCGGCTAAAAAGGCTGCGCCTGCTAAAAAGGTAGCTGCCAAGAAAGCCGCTCCAGCCAAAAAGGCTGCCCCAGCGAAGAAAGCTGCTGCCAAGAAGGCCGCTCCAGCTAAGAAAGTCGCACCAGCCAAAAAAGCCGCCGCCAAAAAAGCGCCTGCTAAGAAAGCTGCTGCAGCCAAAAAGCCAGCCGCCAAAAAGCCAGCCGCCAAGAAAGCAGCCAAGAAGCCGGCTGCGAAGAAAGCAGCGAAAGCACCCGCTGCCAAGGCAGCGCCTGCTCCCGCCGCTCCTGCAGCTCAGACTACTCTGAATCCGCAGGCTGCTTGGCCGTTTCCTACTGCGACCAAGCCTTAAACTGCTGGGATCGCCTTAGCAAAGCCCGATATCGAAAGATGTCGGGCTTTTTTATCGCTCAATACTCTCACGGATAAAAAGCCAAAACTCTGTAGCCTGAGATTCGCTCTGCACCCCCGTTGACCTTGGCACTTAAAGCCACAGCGCCCGACCATTCTGCATTGGCCGCCAAGGTGTCCGTCTTTGCACCCAAGTCCGTCGCCGTGAGAACTTTTCTCAACAAGGGCTGGTCTTGAGAATCCGTCAACGTCAACTCAATGGCAGGCATGGCCAATTCGACCGCCGCCGTGTTTTTGAGCACCAGCCCAAAGCGGTATGTGTCACCCCGTTGGCGACTGAAGGTCGAGCTATCAACCACAACGGATTCGACTTGCTTCAGGGTTGAAACTGTGCAGTTGAGGTGAGCACACAAATTCTGCAGGTGCGTCTTTAAATCTGGGAAAAAACTGGCCAGCCGGTTTCTTTCAAACACCGAAGCCTGCACCCCAAGGACAAGCAGCAATACCAGACCCAAAATTGCAAGGGTCACTTTGACCCAGGTTATTTGCTTTGCAGTTGGGGCCTTGCCCTTTCCTAGAAACGAGATTCCCTCTTGCATCTCATCGGTTTGAACTTCGTCTGAGGTGCTTGGGGGTGGCTCATCCGGCAACCGTTTGGTTGACACGCTCAATTTGCCAACCGAGCCAGAAGGGAGCGATTCCAGTGCCGCTTCTGAGGTGTCACCACGGCCGCCCCGGCTGGCCACCACCTCGCGCAAGGCAGTCTGCAAATCCAGCGCATCGGTCGCTCTGTTTTGTTCAGTCTCGCTTGAAACGGGCGAGTTGGCAACAGCAATTTCGACGTCAACGTCCCCGTCAGGGGGGTTGGATGCGGTTGCAGTTTGCAGATTGGCTTGCGCGTCAAAAATATCAGAACACTGGCCGCAACGCACCCATCCCTCTGACATGCGCAACTGGTCAGGCACGACCCGAAACGAAGTCTGACACGCAGGGCAACGGGTAATCAGGCTCATTGAATAAAGTCTAAAAAAAGACCTCGGCTGCTCGTTACAGGCGAGCGGTCATCAAGACCCAGCCGTCTTCCGTGTCGCTCACTTCAAGCTTGCAGTAGGCGGAATACGCAGCCTTTAGCTCGTCAGTCTGGCGAGCCAATATACCTGCCAGCACCAAACTGCCACCCGGACGCACCCGCGCACAAAGCAAGGGCGCCAAAACCTTCAGAGGCGTGGCCAGAATGTTGGCAAGCACCAAAGAGTAGGTGGACGAATCACCCGAATTGATCTGATCCGGCAATCCTGCTGACAAAACCACTTGGTTCGCTTCAGCATTGAGAAGCGTGGCGTCAACCGCCGCCGGGTCAATATCGACCGCATCAACATCGACAGCGCCGAATTTGGCGGCACCGATGGCCAAAATGCCTGAACCGCAGCCGTAGTCCAAAACACGTGCGAAAGGATTGAGCTGCCCTGGTGCCAGGCTCACGTTTTGCTGGGCGATCCAGCGCAGGCACATGCGGGTGGTCGGGTGCGTGCCCGTGCCAAACGCCAAGCCCGGATCAAGTCGGATGATGATTTTGGCGGCTGCGGGTGGCTCGTGCCAGGTGGGCACAATCCAGAACTCGGGGGTGATTTCTACCGGAGCAAACTGCGATTGCGTCAACCGCACCCAGTCCTGGTCTGGCACGGCCTGCACGCCCAAAACTTTGCAGCCGACAAAAAAGTCTTGCGCCTCAAGCAAAGTAAGCGCCTCGTGTGCCAACACCGCAGTAGGAAACAGCGCCAAAATTCGCGACCTTTGCCACCCGTCTTTGGGTGCGGGCATGCCGGGTTCGCCAAACAGCGCCTGTTCAGCGTCGGTATGGGCGTCTGCGTCTTCCACGCTGACGCTCAGGGCATCCAGCGCGTCCAGCGCGTCGCTCAAGGCTTCCACCCGGTCTTGCGGGCAAATCAGGGCAAGCTCAAACATTGGCTTTTAGGCGGTCAACGCTTATGGTGATCCAACCACTCTTCCAGGTAGTGAATGTTGGTGCCACCCGACATGAACTTGGCGTCAACCATCAACTCGCGGTGCAAGGGAATGTTGGTGTTAATGCCTTCAATCACGGTTTCACCCAGCGCCGTGCGCATTCGGGCCAAAGCCTGCTCGCGGGTGTCGCCATGCACAATGATTTTGCCCACCATGGAGTCGTAATTGGGCGGCACAAAGTAGTTGGTGTAAATGTGCGAATCCACCCGCACGCCCGGCCCACCCGGTGGGTGCCACATGGTGATGCGCCCCGGCGACGGCGTGAACTTGTAGGCGTCTTCTGCATTGATTCGGCACTCAATCGCATGGCCGCGCATCTCGATTTGACGCTGCGTGAATGGCAACTTTTCGCCAGCCGCCACCATGATTTGGGTTTTGACAATGTCAATGCCGGTGACCCATTCGGTCACGGGGTGCTCAACCTGAACGCGGGTGTTCATTTCGATGAAATAAAAATTGCCGTCTTCGTACAAAAATTCAAACGTACCGGCGCCCCGGTAGCCAATTTTTTTGCAGGCAGCTACGCACCTGTCGCCCACCCGTTCGATCAATTTGCGAGGAATACCGGGCGCAGGCGCTTCTTCAACAATTTTTTGATGGCGCCGCTGCATGGAACAGTCCCGCTCCCCCAAATAGACGGCGTTTTTGAACTTGTCCGCCATGATCTGAATTTCAATGTGCCGCGGATTCTGCAAAAATTTCTCTAAGTACACAGCCGGATTGCCGAACGCAGCGCTCGCCTCAGCTTTGGTCATCTGCACCGCATTGATGAGCGCGGCTTCGGTGTGCACCACCCGCATACCTCGCCCACCACCGCCGCCTGCGGCTTTGATGATGATGGGATAGCCCACGGCTTTGGCAATGCGGCGAATCTGCACCGGGTCGTCTGGCAGCTCGCCCTCAGACCCAGGCACGCAGGGCACGCCTGCTTTGATCATGGCCTGCTTGGCAGACACCTTGTCGCCCATGATCCGAATTGATTCTGGTGTGGGCCCAATGAACTGGAAGCCGCTTTTCTCGACCCGCTCTGCAAACGACGCGTTCTCGCTTAAAAACCCGTAGCCGGGGTGGATCGCCTCGGCGTCGGTAACCTCAGCGGCTGAAATGATGGCCGGCATATTCAGGTAGCTCAGTGCCGACGCCGCCGGGCCAATGCAAACCGCTTCTTCAGCCAGTTTGACGTATTTGGCGTCGCGGTCTGCCTCTGAATAAACCATCACCGCCTTGATGCCCATCTCGCGGCAAGCCCGCTGGATGCGAAGGGCAATCTCGCCTCGGTTGGCGATCAGTATTTTTTTGAACATAGTTGCGCGTTGAAAGGCGTGTCAAAGCCAGAAGCTATTCGATCTCAAACAAAGCTTGGCCGTATTCAACCGCTTCACCGTTTTGGCTCAAAATGCGCGACACCACGCCGGTTTTGTCGGCTTCGATCTCGTTGAGAATTTTCATGGCCTCGATGATGCAAATTGTGTCGCCTTGCTTGATGCTGTCGCCCAGTTCCACAAACGCCTTGGCTCCGGGCGAGGCGCTTCGGTAAAAAGTGCCCACCATGGGGGATTTGACAACGTGGTTGGCGGGCGCTGCCGGTGCAGCGGGCGCCGAAAGTGCCGCATCAGGCGCGGCTGCTTGCGGTGTTTGTTGCGCCATGGCGTGTATTGGCATGGCCTGCATTGACATGCCATATGCCTGCGGAGCCATCATGGGGCCACTCTTGACGATTCGAACCTTCCCCTCAGCTTCGGTGATTTCCAATTCCGACACATTGGAATCAGAAACAAGGTCAATGAGGGTTTTGAGTTTTCGTAAATCCATGCTGACTCCAACTGATTTTCAAATGCCAAAAATAAAAATCTAAGGCTAATTTGTTTTAACTTTTATGAAATGGCGGCCATCGTCGCTCTATTGCATTTATTTTACGCCAACTTGAAATTGGCAAGAGGGGTGGTGATTAAGCTATTGAAGTGTACCGAGGTTTGTAACAAACCGCTACTTTTGAAAATATGATGTGATTATGACGACTAATCTTCAACCCCCGTCAATCCACTCTGCAACGCTAACCATCGAACAGCCACCCCAAGCTAGGTCAGCGACGCCCAAGCCGCCAAGTCAGCAGGCGTGACCTGTCCCATCTTGCGATGCAGCACGTCGCCCCGCGCGCCAATCACCACTGTGAACGGCAAACCGCCGCTCAGGTTGCCTAGCGACTTGCTCAGTTCAACGCCTCCCAAACCTGACATGGCGATTTGAAATGTGACCGGCGATTTGCTCAAAAACGCTTTCACAGGCGCTAGCTGATCAACTGCTAAACCTAAGACTTGCCAGCCTTTGGCAGAGTTTTCTTGGTAGAAGCGGTCAATTAACGGAAGTTCTTCAACGCACGGCGGACACCACGTAGCCCAAAAATTGAGCAGCAAGGGGCGCCCTTTCAATGACGCCAATGCGATGTTTTGACCCGAAGGAGTTGGCAAATCAATCGCCCAAAATTGCCCTAAGCCAAACTGAACCGCACCAAGTTCTGGCTTGGCGGTTGTGCCGGATCGCCACCACGCGAAGCCCGCGCCAGCCAAGCCAGCAGTGGCGGCAGCACCTGCCACCAGGGCACGCCGATTGGAACTTTGCGGCTTCGCATCTGCCTTTTGCACAGGCTGGTCCGCCTGCGTCACTTGATCCCGCGTGCTGTCGTTCATGCCAGCGCCTGGTTGTCGCCCAGCAAGGCCATCAGCGCATTCAAATCGCCCCGCGCCGGTCGACCTGCCGCGTCCGGTTTCATCGCGCCGCGCAGGTCGTCGTAGTCGTAAATCATCAAATGCACGCCCACCTCTTCATTCAAGCCGTCACAAAAGCAATGCAGACTGAGCGCGTCCACAGACTCGCCATGGAAACCCGTCACCGTGCGGGGCACGTACTGCACGCGGTGGTCAATGATGGCGATTTCGGCCGATTTGGAATCGTCACAAAACAGTTGAATATGCAGGTCGCTTAGGCGAGTGGCTGTACCGCGCCAGACAGCACCCGCCAAAAACGGGCGAAACACCGCGAGCCGCTGCATCCAGACCACGGCAAGTTCGCGCAGGGCACGCAATTCAGCAGGCTGGGTGTCGGCACAGAACAGCGCGATGTAATCGGCAATTTCGGCTTCAACCGCCTGGTTGTCGGGCATGGCGGCACGCCCTGACAAGCCCAGTAACTTCAGGGCTCGGCGTTTGGCGGCACCGTATTCAAGCCCTTCTTCGACCACCAAACGGGCGGCGGTGGACGCAATTTCAGAGGTCGCGCTTTGCATGAGCACTATTGTCGATCAAACCAAGCTTGCCGACGGCTCTTGCGATCAAATCCCAAAATTTGGGCCTGAAATGGGGTTACGCAGCTATCTGTTTGGTAGCTGGCAACGCCCAAAGGCTCGGGTTTTGCAGACGGGGTGGGCTGGAACTTGTCTAAAATCCGGCCATGCATATTCACATCTTAGGTATTTGCGGCACCTTCATGGGCGGGCTGGCCGCGCTGGCCCGCGAGGCGGGGCACAAAGTGACGGGTTGCGACACCGGCGTTTACCCGCCCATGAGCGACCAGCTTCGGGCGCTGGGGATTGATTTGATTGAAGGCTTTGGTGCCGACCAATTGGCCCTGGCACCTGATGTTTTTGTGGTGGGCAATGTGGTGAGCCGGGCGCGAAAACCCGACACCAGCGCCAAGTACCCGCTGATGGAAGCCATCATGGACGCTGGGTTGCCCTATATCAGTGGCCCGCAGTGGCTGGCCGAAAACGTGCTGCGGGGCCGCCACGTGCTGGCCGTGGCCGGCACCCATGGCAAAACTACGACCACCGCCATGCTGGCGTGGATATTGGAATGCGCTGGGCTGCAACCCGGCTTTCTGGTGGGCGGCGTGCCACTGAATTTTGGCGTGTCTGCTCGACTAGGACGTGACCCCCAAGCTCCGGCACTCTTCGTCATCGAAGCCGACGAATACGACAGCGCGTTTTTTGACAAGCGCAGCAAATTTGTGCATTACCGCCCGCGCACGGCGATTTTGAACAACCTGGAGTTTGACCACGCTGACATTTTTGACGACCTGCCCGCGATTGAGCGTCAGTTTCACCATCTGGTTCGCACCGTGCCTGGGCCTGGGGCGCATGGGAATGGGCGGGTGGTCTTTAACGGGCTTGAAGAAAGCCTGGTCCGCGTGTTGAACGCAGGCTGCTGGAGCGAAACGCGCAGCTTTGGCGCAGCCGTCAGCGATTTCACCGCGGAAGGCGAGCCTGACCAGTTTGATGTGCTGGTTCACGGCCAGACAAAAGGCCGCGTGGAGTGGGCGCTTACAGGCGTGCACAACCAGCTGAATGCGTTGGCCGCGATTGCAGCGGCAGATCATGTGGGCGTTGCGGTCGATGTTGCGGCCACGGCTTTGGGCAGTTTTGAAAACGTCAAACGTCGCATGGAAGTGCGGGGAGCGGTGAATTTGAACGGCGGCGTGGTCACCGTTTATGACGATTTTGCCCACCACCCCACGGCCATTCGCACCACCGTGGATGGGCTGCGGCGCAAAATTGGCAACCAACACCGCATCGTTGCAGTGTTTGAGCCGCGCTCCAACACCATGAAACTTGGCGCCATGAAGGCCCAACTGCCCTGGAGCCTGGAGCAAACCGACTTGGCCATCTGCCATGACGGAGGCCTGGACTGGGACCCAGCCGAGGCGCTGGCCCCCATGGGCGCGCGCGCGCAGGTTGCCCGGTCAATTGATGAGACCATTGCGTTGATCATGGCGCACCTGAAACCCGGCGACCACATTGTGTGCATGAGCAATGGCGGCTTTGGTGGCATTCACGCCAAGCTCTTGGAGCGATTGAAAGGCTTGGCGCTGACAGGCAAGCAAGCTGTGAGCGTTCAAACGCCCTGATTTCACTTCTGGTTCGCGTCAATGACTGCTACTTTATTTATAGCAAACTATTGATTAAATTCGGGAGCTAGAGGCCAATATTATTAGTATTTTGGCCAAAAAAGCGCTTTTTGACCGCAACATACCCATATTGGGTATGTTGTGGCAAAAAAGGCCTAAATTCGACCTTTTTGAGATCCCACTGAGCCAGCAGGCAACCCACTGCCTGCCCAACCCGTCAAACCATCATGGCCCGCTTCAATTCCGCAGCGCAAATCGCCACGGCTGTATTCGCCTCGTCCAGCACCCGGCCCATGGTGATGAAGCCGTGAATCTGGCGCTCAAAACAAATGTGCGAGGCGCGGTTGCCTGCCACCGACAGCGCATGCGCGTAGGCCAGGCCTTCGTCGCGCAGCGGGTCGTACCCGGCAGTCATCACAAACGCGGGGGGCAAACTGGCCAAATCACCATTGAGCAAGGGCGACGCGCGCGGATCCAGGTACTGCGCCTTGTCGGCCACATAATGGCCCTGAAAATACTCCATCGTGTCATCTGTCAGCAAATAGCCTTCGCCGTTGCTGACGTGGGACGCGGTACCCCGGCGCATGTCGGTGGCGGGGTAAATCAGCAGCTGAAATTGCAGCGGCAGCGTGCCCGCATCGCGTGCCAAAACCGACACCACCGCCGCCAAATTACCGCCAGCGCTGTCGCCACCCACAGCCATACGGCTGGCGTCCAGGCCGTGCTGACTGGCGTTGTCATGCACCCAGCGGGTGGCGGCCAAACAGTCGTCAACAGCAGCCGGAAAGCGATTTTCAGGGCCCATGCGGTAATCGACCGCGACCACCGCGCAACCCGACTTGTTAGCCAATTCGCGGCACAAAGTGTCATGCGTATCCAAGTCGCCAATCACCCAGCCGCCCCCGTGAAAATACACCAGTACGGATAAGGCTGCGGCCTCAGCTGACTTGGGTTTGTACAACCGAAGCGGAATTGCCCCATGCGGCCCGTCGGCCTGCAGTTCGACAATCTGCCCCACTTCGGGCGGGTCAGGTTGCAGCACCGCCCGGCGGTCCCTGTAAAAGCGCCGGGCTTCGGGCGGCGTAAGCGTGTGCGTGGGCGCTATGCCACGCGCCTCCATCATGTCCAAAAGTGCGCGGGCTTGGGGGTGCAGCATGGCGAATTTCCTTTAATTAGCGGGTACAAATCATGCTACCTCATTTGGGAATGGTGCAGGCAGCCGCAGAGTCAGTGCTAGCTCTGGGGTTGCCCGCCAACTCAACCGGCCCTTCGCGCCTTCACCGCCTCAGACAGAACGTCCAGCACGGTCAGTGAATCGGGCCAGCCAATGCAGGCATCGGTGATGCTTTTGCCGTACTCCAGCTTCGCGGCGTCATCCTGGCCGGGGGTGAATTTTTGAGCGCCTGGGTTCAGGTGGCTTTCGACCATCACGCCAAACACGCTTTTCGAGCCGCTTCGCACTTGGGCCGCAATGTCACGCGCCACTTCGACCTGTTTTTCGTGCTGTTTGCTGCTGTTGGCGTGGCTGCAATCGACCATCAAAGTGGGTGGCAGTTTGGCCTTTTCGAGGTCTTTGCAGGCTGCGGCCACGCTGGCAGCGTCGTAATTGGGGGTTTTGCCACCGCGCAAGATGACGTGGCAGTCTTTGTTGCCATTGGTTTGCACAATCGCCACTTGGCCGTTTTTATGTACCGACAAAAAGTGGTGCCCCCCCGCGGCGGCCTGAATCGCGTCAGTGGCGATTTTGATGTTGCCATCGGTGCCGTTTTTAAAGCCGATAGGGGCCGACAGGCCAGACGCCAATTCGCGGTGCACCTGGCTTTCGGTCGTGCGCGCGCCAATCGCGCCCCAGGCAATCAGGTCGCCCAGGTACTGAGGCGAGATCACATCCAAAAATTCGCTGCCCGCAGGCAGGCCCAGGCGGTTGATTTCAATCAGCAACTGGCGCGCCATGCGCAGGCCTTCGTCAATGCGAAAGCTTTCGTCCAGGTAGGGGTCGTTTATCAAGCCTTTCCAGCCGACCGTGGTGCGCGGTTTTTCAAAGTACACGCGCATTACAATTTCCAGCGTGCCCGCGTACTTGTCGCGCTGCACTTTGAGCGCGCGGGCGTATTCCAGCGCGGCGGCGGGGTCGTGAATGGAGCACGGGCCAATCACCACCAGCATGCGGTCGTCAGTGCCGCCCATGATGTCTTGAATGCGGTGGCGCGTTTGCGTGATCAGCGTCTCGGTCGGCGTGCCGCTGATGGGGAAAAACCGGATCAAATGTTCAGGAGGTGGCAACACGGTGATGTCCTTGATGCGTTCGTCATCAGTTCGGCTGGTGCGATCGTTGGAATGAGGATGGCGGCGGTCATGTGGGTAGCCCTGCCAGGCGTCGGGTGCAGTGGCGTGGCTTGTTGCGTTCGGTGCGGTTGGTGCGGTTGGTGCGGTGGTCATGACGAAATTCCTTTAAATCAACAAACCAAAAAAAAACCGCCGAGGGCTTCGGCGGTTTCTGGGAGTTCAGGTCAGCTTGTTCAGCCGCACTTCCAACTCTCGACCGCCTGCGCGTGTGAGAACCAAAAGTGGCTAAAGAAGTACTGAGGTGAATTCATGAGCTTGAATGTAGCACAGGCGGGAGGAGGGAAATTTGTCTAGGGTCTGCCGAATTCAATTGGGGCTGATTGGGGTCAATTGGGGTCAACTGGGTTCAGGAGTGGGTTTGAGATTCGACGAGCCGACGGCGCTGCGGCGAACAGCTACGCGAATGTCACCCGGCCTGCGGCCTCCTTCTTGATTTCGCCGCGCCATCCGCCACAGCGCCATCGGCCATGGCCGTTGGGGGTTGCCGGTTGGGTGTCAGGAATACAAAACTTCCGGGATTGTGAAACCGGGTTGGGTCGCACGAGTAGCTTGCACCTTGAAGCCTCCGCGCCTTTAAATTACCGGAGGTGCGAGATCGGTTTGGGACGTGTCTTGGACCTTGGAACCCAGCACCACCGCTGTCGAGATCACGTCGGCAGGGCGCTCAACGCAGCGGCATCAAGGGGGAGCCCGCAGGGCGGAGGACAGCCGCGGAGTTGAGTGCGCCGTCGGCGTGATCCGCCCACGGATGACCCCAAACAGCGCCTTGAAACTTACCAAAGGCGCTACATGCCAATCCAATGCAATAAATCGGGGCAGTCGCGCCCTGACTGAACGTCAAGTAATTTGCTATATTATTTATAGCAAACTATCTATAGTATTCGAGATCTAGAAGCCTATTTGATTCACATTCTTCGATTTTGACGTTCAATATACCCAATTTGGGTATATTGAACGTCAAACACGTTTAAATTGACTGCATTGAGCCTCTCGCCAGCAGTCGCGTCGCCCCAAAACCGCAATCAGGCCGTGCCGCCCACCGTCAGCCCGTCAATGCGCAAAGTCGGTTGGCCCACGCCGACGGGCACGCTTTGGCCTTCTTTGCCGCAGGTGCCAACGCCGCTGTCCAGCTTCATGTCATTGCCGATCATGCTGACGCGTTTCAGGCATTCGGGGCCGCTGCCGACCAAGGTGGCACCTTTGACGGGGTACAAAATTTTGCCGTTTTCGACCCAATAGGCTTCGGATGCTGAAAACACGAATTTGCCCGAGGTAATGTCAACCTGACCGCCGCCAAAATTGGTAGCGTACAGGCCTTTTTTGATACTGGCTACGATTTCTTGCGGGTCTTTGTCGCCGCCCATCATGTAGGTGTTGGTCATACGCGGCATGGGAATGTGGGCGTAGCTTTCGCGGCGACCATTGCCTGTGGGTTTGACGCCCATCAGGCGCGCGTTCATGGCGTCTTGAATGTAGCCCTTCAAAATGCCGTCTTCAATCAGCACGTTCTTCTGGCTGGTATTGCCTTCGTCGTCCACGTTCAAGGAGCCACGGCGGTCGGCAATGGTGCCGTCGTCCAGCACGGTGACGCCTTTGGCGGCCACGCGTTTGCCAATTTTGCCGCTGAAGGCGCTGGAGCCTTTGCGGTTGAAGTCGCCTTCCAGCCCGTGGCCGATGGCTTCGTGCAACAAAATGCCAGGCCAGCCAGAACCCAACACCACGGTCATTTCACCGGCGGGAGCGGGACGCGACTCTAAATTGGTCAGCGCCGCGTGAACCGCTTCATTCACGTATTTGTTGATGCATTCATCGTCAAAATAAGCCAGGCCAAAGCGCCCTCCGCCCCCGGCAGAACCCGTTTCGCGACGGCCTTTTTGCTCGGCGATCACGGTCACGCTCAGGCGCACCATCGGGCGCACGTCGGCGGCAATGGTGCCGTCGGCGCGGGCCACCATGACCACGTCGTATTCACTGGCCAAACCGGCCATGACCAAAGCCACTCGAGGGTCTTTGGCGCGGGCCAGTTGTTCAACCTTGTTCAGCAAGCTGACTTTGGCGGTGCTGTCCAGAGTGGCAATCGGGTCCAAATCTTGGTAAAGCGTGCGGCTTTTGGATATTTTGGTGGCCGGGGTTTTGACTTTGCCCGATTTGGAGGCGCTGGATATTGCCCGCACGGTGCGCGCAGCGTCCAACAGCGAGGCGTTGGAGATGTCGTCTGAGTACGCGAACGCGGTTTTCTCGCCACTGACGGCCCGCACTCCCACGCCTTGGTCAATGCTGAACGAGCCAGTTTTGACGATGCCTTCTTCCAGGCTCCAGCCTTCAGACCGGGTGTACTGAAAATACAGGTCGGCGTCGTCTACTTTGTGGGCTTTGATCTCATTGAGCGCTTTGACCAGATGGGATTCATCCAGACCAAAAGGCGTGAGCAAGAGGGATTTGGCAATCGCCAAGCGTTCAATAGTGGGTTCGCGTGAAATCATGCCTGCATTTTAAGGCTTGGCACTGATCTAAGGGGTGAGTCAGGGTTTGGCCAGCCATTTGAACAACGCGGCGTCGTCTAAATCGGCCAGCCCGCCTGCGCTGGCGTTTGCAAACACATCGCGGGCGTGGGCTCCCAAAGGCCCGTCGAAACCATTGGCCAGCGCCGCATCAACCGCCAGGCGGGTGTCTTTTTCAAGCAGGGTCATGTGGGCACGCGGCGCGTAGTCGCCACCCAAGGCGCGGCGCAAGCGGTCCGACCCGATCCAGCTTTGTCCGCTCGATTGCTCGATCACGTCCAGAGTTTTGGCCGTGTCCAGCCCCATTTTTTGCGCCATGGCCAACACTTCAGCCGCGCCCACCAGGTTGATGCCAGCCAGCAAGTTGTTGACCAGCTTGGTGCGCGCTGCGTCGCCCGGCCTCTCGTTGATGCGAAACACTTTGCTTGAGAGCGCATTCAGCAGCCCCTGCGCACGCACCCAAACGTGCTCGGCAGAGGCCACCATCAGGCTCATGCTGCCGTTGGCCGCCCGCACTGGGCCGCCAGACATGGGCGCGTCAATCGTGTTGAGCCCCAGCGGAATCAGCTCGGCGGCGAAGGCTTCAACATCTTGCGGCGACATAGTGGGGCAGAGCATCACCGTGCACCCTAAACGCATCGCCGGGGCAATACCGTGGGTGCCAAACAGCACCTCGCGCGTTTGCTCAGCAGTGACCACGCACACAATGGCAGTCACAACATCCGCACAAGCCAGCGCCGCATTGGCAAACACCGTTGCGCCAATGGCCTCCAATTCGCGCATTTTGGCGCTGTCAATGTCGAAAACATTCACTGCCCAGCCCTGAGCCAGCAAATTACGCACCATGCCGCCACCCATGTTGCCTGTGCCAATGATGGCGATCTTGGATTGTTCGGTGGCGTCAACCATCAATCTATGCTGCTCGGTAGCGCCCGGCACATTGCCCCGGGGAAAAGTGCAATTTCCCGCCGGGCCGCCCCAAGGGAAATTAGCCCCCTCGGGGGGCAGCGACCCGCGCAGCGGTGGAGCGTGGGGGCCATCAACTTTGCACCAGTCGTTTTGACTTCGAAATCGACATCAAAATGCCCAGCCCCAGCCCCAGCGTCACCATGGCCGTGCCGCCGTAGCTGATGAAGGGCAGCGGCACGCCGACCACTGGCAAAATGCCGCTGACCATGCCCATGTTGACAAAGGCATAGGTGAAAAAGATGAGTGTGATGGCCCCCGCCAGCAGGCGAGAGAACAGGGTTGGTGCCTCAAGCGCAATGGTCAAGCCGCGCAAAATCAAAAACGCGAAGGCGACAATGAGGGTCAAATTGCCAGCCAGTCCAAACTCTTCAGAAAACGCGGCAAAAATAAAGTCGGTCGTGCGCTCGGGAATAAATTCGAGGTGCGTTTGCGTGCCCTGCATAAAGCCCTTGCCCCACACGCCGCCCGAGCCAATGGCAATCATGCCCTGAATGATGTGAAAGCCTTTGCCAAGCGGGTCGCGCGTGGGGTCAAGCAAGGTGCAAATGCGCTGCTGCTGATAGTCACGCAGCAACGGCCAGCTCACACCATCAGCGCACAGGCGGGGTTCAAACACCACCAGCAAAACGGCGGCAATCAGCCCAATCAGCACGGGCGGCGCGATCCAGCGCCATTTAAGCCCCGCAAAAAAGATAACCGCCAAGCCCGCCACCATCACCAAAATGGCTGTGCCCAAGTCCGGCTGGCGCACGATCAAACCCACAGGCAGCGCCAACAGCAGCAGCGCCACGCCAAAGTCAACCGGGCGCAAGTTACCTTCGCGTTTTTGAAACCACCACGCCAACATCAACGGCATGGCGATTTTGAGGATCTCGCTGGGTTGAATGATGATGCCCACGTTGACCCAACGGCGCGCGCCCTTTTTGGTGACGCCAAAAATCGCCACGGCAACCAGCAAAGCCACGCCAAACACGTAGAGCGGCACGGCCAGCCGCATCAAACGCTGCGGTGGAATTTGCGCCACCAAAAACAGGCAGGCCCCTGCAATCAGCATGTTGCGGCCATGGTTTTCAAACTGGGTGCCATGGTCGTGACCACTGGAATACATGGTGATCAGCCCGGCACAACCCAAAATGACCACGGCAAACGCCAAAAGGCCGTCAAAGCCCTGAAACCAGGGGATGATTTGCGATTTGAGTGAAGGGCGATCAAATGTGGAAGCCATTGCCAGATTATCCTTTGCCCACGCTCCCCAAAAACTCGCCGCCACCATGAATTTGCCAACCTGCACCCACCTGCTCTATTTGCATGGCTTTCGGTCATCGCCGCTGTCCGCCAAGTCGCGCCAAATGGCGGCCCGCATCGCCGCCCAGCACCCGACTGTCGTTTGGTGGTGCCCGCAGTTGCCGCCGTCCCCGCATGCGGCCGCCCGATTGATTGACGAAGGAACCGCAGACTGGCCACGCCAGTCGATGGCGGTGATCGGATCGTCTTTGGGCGGTTTTTACGCCACCTGGCTGGCCGAAAGGCGTGCTTGCAAAGCCGTGCTGCTGAACCCTGCCGTGCATGCCGCGCGAGATTTGGCCAAGTACGTGGGCGAGCACACCAGCTGGCACGACCCGGCTGAGAAATTTGTGTTCGAAGCGGGTTTTGTAGACGAGTTGATTGCCCTGGAGAGCCCGGGCCTGACCCACCCCGAGAACTTCATGGCAGTGATCGCAAAAGGCGACGAGGTGCTGGATTGGCGCGAAATGACAACCCGCTACAAGGGCGCAAGCATCAAGCTGCTCGAAGGCGGCGACCACGCCTTGAGCGACTTTGAAGACCACTTGCAAGAAATTCTCGAATTTTTGAAAATCTCCTGAAAAATCGCCAAAGGGACGCGCCGAAGTGACGCGCCAAAGTGACCGCCAGACTGACGGGCGATCAGCGGCCCAGTTCAGCCAAAAAGGCGTTGCGTGCCGAGACCGCCGTGTCTGAAAAGTCAGAAAACAAGCCGTCAATGCCCGCGCGGTAAAACTGCAAGTACTCGTTGATCGGCGTTTTGTAATCAAACGTCAGGCGGCCCGCCTCATTGCGAAAGGTCCAGGTGTGGACAAACAGACCCGCTCTGTGCGCATCGGCAATCAGGCTGGTGGCGGGCTGGGCAATCGCGTCTGAGTAGTTCACCGCGCCGTCGCCATTCAAATCCACCATCTTGCCTGCCGCATCGAACACGCCTTTGACGGGCACGATGTAGGGCTTCCAAGGGGCCACGCCATCGGCGTATTTTTTGATTTCAGCCAGACCAGCGGGCGTGACCATAGAACCAAACAGATCCGTGCGGCCTGCGCGCGTCCAGTCGTAGGGGCGGTCAAACGGTGCGGCAAAGGTGACCAAGCCGGTTTTGAAGTCGTAATCGTCACCGTCCACCAGTTGAACCAGGCGAACCTGCGTTTTGGTGCGCAAATACTGCAAATTCGAGACTTCAAACGACTGAATGATCACCGGGGACGTTTTTTGCGTATAACCGTACTCGTTCAGCACGGCCAGCAAGCGGTCTTCCAGCTTCAAATTAGCGTCCACATGGTAAGTGGGGTGCTTGGTTTCAGGGTAAATGCCCACCGTGCGGCCCACTTTGGCACCCTCTGTTCGCGCGACTTCAATCACTTCGCGCAAAGTCGGTATTTGGTAGAGGCCGTTGAAGCGCTGGTCGCGGCTGGCAGTGGCCTGCTTGGCACGCAGGGTCTTGATCTCGGCCAGGGTGAAATCGGTGGCAAACCAGCCGGTTTCAGAAGCACCGTCCACCAAACGGGTGACTTTGCGGCTGGCAAACTCGGGGCGGTCGGCCACATCAGTGGTGCCGGTGATGTTGGGCTCGTGGCGGGCAATCAACTCGCCGTCCTTGGTGGCCACCAAATCCGGCTCAATGAAGTCGGCCCCCATTTGAATGGCCAGTTTGTAACCCTCAATCGTGTGTTCTGGCAAATAGCCTGCCGTGCCACGGTGGCCGGTGACCATGGGTTGGTTTCCGTCCAAGGTTAAAAACACGCCAGGGCCGCCGCCGTTGCCACCACCGCAAGCCACCAAGGCCAGCGCGGCCGCGCAAGTCAAACCACCGACCAAGCGGCGGGTGGGCAAGAATGTCAAAAACCTGTGTTTCATGTGAATACTCGTAATTTGTGTAGGGGCAATGTAGTTTCAGCACATGACGTGTGAATGTCAAAACAATGAACATTTTGTGACAATTCAGCCAAACCAACGCCAACGGCAGATCCGGCAGCCCCCGCTGCCCAAAACCGGGGCTTGCCGCATGGGACAATTCCCGCATGTTTTTATTGTTTGAAGAAGCCGGAAAATTCATGGCCGGCAAAGTGCTGTCAGAGGCAGAATCGTCGTCACAGGTTGAGCTGGACAGCGGCAAACGCGTCAAGGTCAAGGCCGCCAACGGCCTTATGAAGTTTGAAAAGCCCGCGCCTGCCGCCTTCATGGCTGCCGCCCTGGCCTTGAGCCAAACCATCGAGCTGGAAATGGCGTGGGAATTCCTGCCCGATGACGAATTTGGCTTTGCCGACCTCGCCCGCGATTATTTCGTCAGCGATGGCAAGACCGCCACGCTAGAGCAATCTGCCGCCGCCTTGTTTTGCCTGCACAACTCGCCGCACTACTTTCGCCGTGCGGGCAAAGGGCGTTTTCGCAAAGCGCCAGCCGATGTCATTGCGCTGGCATTGGCCGCGATTGAAAAGAAGAAGCAACTGGCGTTGCAAATTGAGCAATGGGTCGAGTCGCTGTCCCAAGGCAGTTGCCCTGAACCGATTCGCGATCAACTTTACAAAATACTCTTCAAACCTGACAAAAACGCGCCCGAGTACAAAGCCGTGGTGGAGGCCTCTCGCGCCACGCACTTGGCACCGCTGGATTTGCTGCAAAAGGCAGGCGCAATTGATTCGCCCTACCAGTTTCATTGGCGGCGCTTTTTGTTGGAGAACTTCCCCAAGGGCACGGGGTTTGCCGTCCTGGAAGCGCCACTTGTGCAAGGCGAACTGCCGCTGGCCAAAGTGCAAGCCTTCTCAATTGATGACTCCGCCACCACCGAGATTGACGACGCGCTGAGCGTGCAAGGCTTGGGCACTGGCGAGGTGACGGTGGGCGTGCACATTGCCGCTCCTGGCCTGGCGTTGCAACCGGGCGATGCGATTGACAAGCTGGCTCGCGCCCGACTGTCCACCGTTTACATGCCAGGCTACAAAATCACCATGCTGCCAGACGCCTTGGTGCAAAACTACACCTTGGCCGAAGGGCGCGCCTGCCCCGCCGTGTCTTTGTACGTCACCTTGGACGAAGCCACGCTGCAAATCAAACGCAGTGAGACCCGGCTTGAGCTTGTGCCGATTGCCGCCAACCTGCGGCATGACCAGCTTGATGCGGTGGTGACCGAGCCCTGGCTGACTGATTCCGCTTTTGAACATGACGCCGCGACTTCCAAGTCTGCCAACCCGCTGCTTCCACGCGATCAACTAACATTTTTGTACCAGTTGGCCAAAGACCTCAAGGCCAAGCGTGAAGTGGTGCGCGGAAAGCCGGAGGTGTTCAACCGGCCTGACTACAACTTCAGACTGGTAGGCAACGAGGGCCGCGAGCCCCAGGGCGATGAGCCTGTGCACATCAGCACCCGCGTGCGCGGCGCGCCGCTCGATTTGATTGTGGCCGAGGCCATGATTTTGGCCAACAGCACCTGGGGCATGTGGCTGGCTGAGCTGGGCGTTCCGGCGATTTACCGCAGCCAGGCGTCCTTGCTGCCGGGTGTGAAGGTGCGCATGGGCACCAAGGCCTTGCCGCATGCGGGCATCGGCGTGCCCGCTTACGCATGGAGCACATCGCCGCTGCGCCGCTACACCGACATGGTGAACCAATGGCAAATCATTGCCTGTGCGCGCCATGGCAAAACCGCCGCCTTGGCAGCGCCGTTCAAACCCAAAGATGCCGAGCTGTTCTCCATCATCAGCAGTTTTGATGCCGCCTACTTTGCTTACAACGGCTACCAGGGCGCGATGGAGCGGTTTTGGACGCTTAAGTATTTGCAGCAAAACGGCATCACCGAAATCACTGCGACAGTGTTCAAAGAAAACATGGTTCGCGCGGATGACCTGCCCTTGGTGCTGCCCGTGATGGGCGCTACCAACCTGCCGCGCGGTGCGCATGTGCGAGTGAAACTGGGCGATATTGACGAGATCACGCTGGACATTGCGGGAACCGTGACCGAGCGGTTGGACGCTGTTGACGATGGCGACGCCAAGCCCGAAGCCAGTGACTCGGGCGAATACGATGGCGATGACGACGGCGACGCAGTGGCCGGCCCGATTTCCATTGCCGTGGACATGGCTGACGCGCAAGGGGATGGCCCAACTGGCGAGCCAGGCGACCCTGCTGTGCGCGACCCTGCTGTGCGCGACCCTGCTTCACTCGAACCGGTGCCAAGCCCTTAAACTGCAACCTCATGAACCTGAAGCAATTCAGCACCCTGCAACTGGCGCTTGGCGCGTCATTGGCCGTGCATGCCGTTTTGCTAACCGTGCGCTTTGTCGACCCCGAGTCCTTCAATCGGGTTTTTCAAGACACGCCGCTTGAAGTGATTTTGGTCAACGCCCGCACCAATGAAAAGCCTGAAAAAGCCAAGGCCATCGCCCAAGCGTCGATGGCGGGCGGTGGAGAAGCCGAAAAAGGACGCGCCACCACGCCTTTGGCCCCCAGCGCTTTGAGTGAAATCGGCGATGCCCTTGAAGAAGAAACCCGGCGCCAGCTTCAGTCGCTGCAAGACCAGCAAAACCTGATGTTGACCCAAGTGAAAAGCCAATTGGCCGCCCTGCCGCCGCCTTTGCCCAACCGCATGGCCGCCACGCCCGACCAGCAAAGCGCTGAAGAAAAACGCCGCCGCTTGGTCAGGCTGCTGGCCGAAATTGAGCGACGTATCAATATGGAGAACGCGCGACCCAAAAAGCGCTACATCAGCCCCGCCACGCGCGAAGAGGTTTACGCCATTTACTACGACAGCCTGCGCCGCGCCATTGAAGAAAAAGGGACCGAGAACTTCCCTGAAGTCGGTGGCAAAAAGTTGTATGGCGAGCTGACCATGATCGTGCACGTCAACGCGGATGGCCGCATTTTGAAAACCGAAATTGTCGAAAGCTCGGGCAACAAGCAGCTGGACCGACGGGCCGAAATTATTGCCCGCAATGCGGGGCCTTTTGGCGTTTTTAGCGATGCAATGCGCCGCCAGGCCGACCAGATTTTGGTAGTGTCGCGCTTCAAATTCACGCGCGATGAGACGCTTGAAACCCGATTGACCTCGCAATAATGTCAATTGAAGTGCCAATAAAAGCGCCTTCCAGATGAAGCCCTTGCTGCGTTGGCTTGGCTTGGTTGTTGCCGCCGGCCTGGCATTGCAAATTTTTTTCGCTGCCCGAATTGGCCTGATGGCGGTGGTTGACCCGCAGTCCAGCGCGTTCGAGCGGTCTGAAGCCTGGCGCCTTGCCAACACCGGCAAACCTCTGCGCTGGCGTCAACAGTGGGTGGCGTATGACGACCTGTCGGACCACCTGAAACGCGCGGTCATATCGTCTGAAGACGATGGCTTTTTGTTTCACGACGGGGTGGAATGGGACGCCCTTGAAAAAGCCTGGCTGAAAAATTCAAAGGCAGAGAGCCGGGCAGAAAGTCAGACGCAGAGCCGTGCAGTCGCACCTTCGCAAGCCAAAAAACCGGTGCAGACTAAAGCGCCCAAGGTGGTCGGCGGGTCCACCATCACCCAGCAATTGGCCAAAAACCTGTTTTTGTCGGGCGAGCGCACACTGCTGCGCAAAGGCCAGGAGTTTGTGTTGACCACTCTGCTGGAACTGATCTTGAGCAAGGAGCGGATTCTTGAAATTTACTTGAATCATGTTGAATGGGGCGAAGGCGTGTTTGGTGCAGAGGCCGCAGCCCAGGTCTACTTCAAGAAATCGGCCGCCCGATTGACCCCGCTCGAAGCCGCCCGTTTGGCCGTGATGCTGCCCCGCCCCAAATATTTCGAGAAACTGCCCAATTCGCCGTATTTGCAGTCGCGCGCCGCCACCATCGCCGCCCGCATGAACTCAGCCGAGTTGCCCTAGCCTACCCCCACGCTCCGCCGTTTCACGGGTCGCTGCCCCCCGAGGGGGCTAATTTTCCTTGGGGCGGCCCTGCGGAAAATTGATCTTCTGCGCGGCTATGATCACCGCCATGCGCGTCAAACTCATGAGTTGGTTTTTGTTGGGGCTGATCCGGGTTTTGACCGGGTCGCAGGCGCGCTGGTACGGCTGCCCACCCAAGGCTGAACAGCGCATTTACTTTGCCAACCATCAAAGCCACGCCGATTTGGTGATGATTTGGGCGGCGCTGCCGCGCGAGTTGCGCTCTATCACCCGGCCGATTGCTGCCAAAGATTATTGGACTACGACGCCGTTCAAAAAGTGGATCACCACCTCGGTGTTCAATGCAATTTATGTGTCGCGCGAGCGCACGGCCGAACAAGACCCGCTAGAGCCACTGTGCGAAGCAATCGAGCAAGGCGACAGCATTATTTTGTTTCCCGAGGGCACACGCGGCCATGCCGAGGAGCCCGCTGCCTTCAAAGCCGGGCTTTACAACTTGGCACAGCGCTACCCCCATGTGGTGCTGGTACCCGCCTGGATCAACAACGTGCAGCGCGTCATGCCCAAGGGCGAAGTGGTGCCCGTGCCCGTGTTGTGTTCGGTCACCTTTGGTGCACCGGTGTGGCTGCAAGAGGGCGAAGAGCGCCGCGTGTTTCTAGACCGGGCGCGCGAGGCCGTGGTGGCCCTGCGGGACATTTAGGGCGTATGCAAACTGCGTTCCAGCCCAAGCACCCAAAGCACGATCCGCACCCGTCTTGCCTTGCGCACCCTTAGAACTTCCTCAAAGAACAAAAACGCCGACATGTACATTTACTTGAGAAGTCTCACGCCGACCCAGCAGGTTGGCACCATGTTCGTCATCTTGTTCGGCTTGCTGCTGCTGTCTAGCCTGGTCACGTTTGGGTTGTCGTTGCGGGAACATGGCGATGGCGAGGCGGCTGAAGCCAAACACCACGAGTTGCGCAACCTGCAAGGCATTTTGCGCACCAGTTGGGTGATGATGCTGGTTTTTTGGCTGGGCTGGATGGCGGGCGAATGGGTCGCTATCTGGCTGTTTGGCTTGGTGTCGTTCTTTGCGCTGCGCGAGTTTTTAACCCTGTCCCCCACCCGCCGGGGCGACCACCGCAGCCTGGTGTTGGCTTTTTTTGTGGTGCTGCCGGTGCAGTATTGGCTGGTGGGCACAGAGCACTTTGACCTGTTCACCGTGTTCATCCCGGTTTACGTGTTTTTGGCGATTCCGGTGGTGAGCGCGCTGGCCAACGACCCCTTGAGATTTTTGGAACGCAACGCCAAGCTGCAATGGGGCATCATGGTTTGCATCTATGGCATGAGCCACGTGCCCGCGCTCTTGCTGCTTGATTTTCCGAATTACGACAAGAAAAATGCATTTTTGGTGTTCTTTTTAGTCATTGTTGTGCAAAGCTGCGTGCTGGTGCAGCACATGCTGTCACGTTACCTGAAGCGCCCCCCCACGGCACCCAACATCAGCCAAAGCTTCAACTGGCAAAGCTGGTTGATTGCGCTGTTTGTAGCCGGGTTGGTGGGTGCCTTGCTGTCTGGCATCACGCCGTTTTGGCCTGCGCAGGGCTTTGTGATGGCCATCGTGGCCTGCGCATCTGGCACGCTGGGGCATTTCGTGATGAAGGCTTTGAAGCGCGACCGTGGCATTCCGAGTTGGGGCGGGCAATTGGCCTCCACCACAGGCGCAGGCGGGCTGCTGGACAGGGTAGATGCGCTGTGTTTTGCAGCCCCAGTATTTTTTCATTCGGTGCGCTGGTATTTTGGGCTCTGAGGGCAGAAAAGCCTACCTTTGGCAAAATCAGCCCAAATTTACCACAATTGTGGTAAATTTAGTCAAAATCACGGTTTTCTCAAAAAATATGATTAAATATGCCTCTAGATCTCGAGTAATATACATAGTTTGCTATAAATATGATAGCATCAAGGCCCCTCTGAAAACGCTCCATGCCGTGGCAAAAAGCGTGAAGTTATGAGAATTCTGGGCATCGACCCTGGCTTGCGCACCACCGGCTTCGGCGTGATTGACGTTGAAGGCTCGAATTTGAGCTATGTTGCCAGCGGCACCATCAGCACCACGCACATTGAAAAAGGGCAACTGCCCGCCCGGCTCAAAGTGCTGTTTGACGGCGTGAAAGAGGTCATGGCCCGGTACGATCCCGACAACGCCTCGGTCGAAATCGTCTTTGTCAACGTCAACCCGCAGTCAACCCTGCTGCTGGGGCAAGCCCGGGGCGCGGTGGTCACGGCGCTGGTTTCCGCAGATTTGACAGTGGCCGAATACACCGCGCTGCAAATGAAGCAAGCCGTGGTCGGCTACGGCCGCGCCGACAAAACGCAAGTGCAAGAAATGGTCAAACGCCTGCTCAAACTGCCCGGCTTGCCCGGCCCCGACGCCGCCGACGCCCTGGGCCTGGCCATCACCCACGCCCACGCAGGCAAAGCCATGGCCCGATTGGCAGAGGCCAAGGGCATTGGCGGTGTGGGCAACCAGACACAGAAGGCGGCTTACAAGGCCGGGCGTAGCCGGTAGTGATCACACCAATCCCGGTCAGGTCGAGTGCGCCTTGGCAACCGCACGCAATGCCTTGCGCAGACGAGCGCCCAACGTTGCAGGCTCTGAGCGGTTAATTTTGACCATCGGCGTCGCATGCCAATCCGCACAGCGCTGAATGGCGCTGGCCACGTCGTACACTGCGGTCTCGTCCAGCTTCACACCCGCTTGCAAATACAGCGCTTTGACCTCAAACACGCCTTCGCTGCGATGCGCCTTGGCGTCCAGCCGGCCAATCAGCTCGCCACGGTGCAGCAAGGGCAGCACGAAATAGCCGTAGATGCGTTTGGGTTCTGGCGTGTAGCACTCGATGCGGTAGTCAAACCCAAACAAGGTAGAGGCACGCTCGCGGTCCCAAACCAAGGGGTCAAACGGCGACAGCACGGTGGTGTGGGTGACTTGCAACTTGTCGGCCTGTAGCTTTTTCAGCAAGCTGGCGTGGTTGGCATGGACGTAGGCTGGGGCTGACCAGCCTTCGACCGTGACCTGCTGTACCCGGCCTTGGTCAAGCAGGGCGTTCAAGTCTGCGTCTTTCAGGCGGGGCTTCAGGCGAAAGTAATCATTCACCCACCGGGCTTGCGTGATGCCCAGCGCTTGAATTGACCGTTCGACAAAATCAGAATGCGCCGTTTGGGCACTGGGCAGCTCCATTTGCGCCACACTGGGCTGAACCCGATGGGCCAGGTCGTAAACGCGCTGAAATTTCTCGCGCCGCGCGACCATCAAATCACCCCGAGCGAAGAGCGCCTCCAGCCAGCGCTTTTCGTC
>JANNCN010000031.1:0-4112 GCA_031386665.1 Rhodoferax sp.
TTCGATGCCGGTCAATATGTCGACGCCGTCGGCTCCGCTGACGGTGACTGAGCCCGCGCTTTTGGTGATGGTGTAGCCGGATTTGAGGCCGCTGAAGATGGCGGTGTCGAAGCCTGTGCCGCCGGTTATGGTGTCGTTGCCCAAGCCGCCAATAAGCGTATCGGCACCTGCATTTCCGGACAAAGTATCAATACCTGCGCCGCCACTCAAAACATTGGCCCGCGCATCGCCAATTAAGGAATCGTTGAAGCCGGAACCCGTCACATTCTCAATGTCAGACAACAGGTCGCCTTGCGCGTCGCCGCCAGATTGCAAGCTCTTCCCCAGATCGACTGAAACCGCCAAAGCCGAACTTGCGTAATCAGCAGAATCACGACCACTTCCACCGTTTATCCGATCCGCGCCAGCTCCGCCTGCCAAGTTGTCGTTGCCAGCTCCGCCGCGAAGCGCATCAGCGCCCGCAGAGCCTACCAGGGTGTCGTTGCCCAAACCGCCAATCATGACGTCCGCGTTGGTCGAACCTGTCAGACTGTCCGCGCCAGTGCCACCCTGGTGGGTCACCGTCACGTCGAATGCCTTGCCAAAAATGACATAACTGTCGCCCGCGTCGATCTTGCTATTGCCAAGCCCACCACCTTGGCGCGCACCAATCAACAGATCGTCAAATCCGTCGCCATTCACATCGCCAGCTGACGACACTGCGCTACCAGCGTTGTCGAGTGCATCTTGCCCGTAAATCACAAAACCCCCGGCTCCTGAGGCAATTGAAGTCAGGTCAACACTGGCACCAAAACCGCTCGCTTTGCCGAATACAACATAACTGTCGCCCGCATTTGTGCGAGCGTTATTGACTGCGTCGCCGTAAGGGGCACCGATGAGCAAATCGTCAAAGCCGTCGCCATTGACATCACCTGCTGACGACACTGCAAATCCGGCTTCGTCGCCAATGTCTTGACCCACGATGACGAATCCACCAGCGCCCGAAGCAATTGCATTGAGATCAACACTGGCACCAGACCCAGTGGCCTTTCCAAAAACCACAAAAATATCGCCCGCTTCGGACTTGGAGTTGCCCGCAGCATCTGCCAGGTTAGCCCCAATGACCAGGTCATCAAAACCATCGCCGTTGATGTCGCCGGCTGACGAAACGGACCACCCCGCAGAGTCAAAATTGTCTTGCCCATGAATGACAAAACCACCAGCCCCCGTCGCAACCGTAGCCAGATCAAGACTTGCACCAAAGCTGCTCGCTTTACCGAAAACAACATAGCTGTCCCCCGCATTGCTGCGCTCGTTCAACGGGCCGTCACCAGCGCGGGCGCCAATCACCATGTCGTCAAAACCATCACCGTTCACATCACCAGCAGACGCCACAAACCAGCCAGAAAAATCATTGGCATCCTGCCCGTAGATGACAAAGCCGCCATTGCCTGCAGCTACCGCAGCCAAATCCAGTCCTGTGGCGTAACCACCCGGTTTGCCAAAAACCAGATAACTCTCACCAGCATTACTTTTCGCGTTGCCTGCGCCGTCACCCTCACGTGCGCCTATCAAAACGTCATCAAACCCATCCGCGTTAATGTCTCCTACTGAGGCTACCGACCAGCCAGAAAAATCCTCAACTCCGTGCCCGTGAATCACATACCCACCCGTGCCATTGGCAACTTCGCTCAGTTCCACCCCGGCTCCATAGCCTCCAGACTGGCCAAAAACCACAAAAGTATCGCCCGCACTGTTCACACTATTGCCCGCGGCGTCACCAAGAGGCGCACCTATTAGCAAGTCAGCAAACCCGTCACCATTGATATCGCCCGCCGAAGCCACCGAAAAGCCGGATTCGTCACCTGCATCTTGCCCATAGATCACAAATCCATCAGGGCTGTTCGCAATCGTGGCTAAATCCAAGGTCGCTGCAAAACCCGAGGCTTTGCCAAAAACCACATAGCTTTCACCTGCAAGGAGTTTGGCGTTGGCGGGCACTCCAGCAAATCGCGCACCGATGATCAGGTCATTGAACCCGTCGCCATTGACATCACCCGCAGAAGCTACAGACCAGCCAGATTGGTCTTCAGGCGCCTGACCCAAAATGACGAATCCGCCGGTTCCAGACGCAATCGTTGCAAGATCAATGGGTGCTGACATCTTTTAAGTCCTTGAATGTGGCCAAAAGAGTTGGGACAATCGCTGCGCATTGTCAGCTTGTATTTGAAGTTCCCAATTGCACGCCTTCGTAAAAAAAGGTAACAAACCTCCAGTGCTCATTGCGTCTACTTTGCGTCCTCGTTACCTGGTTGGCGGAAAAAGCGAAAAGGTAAGGCCGCGAAAGACATGAAAAATACACACAAAGCACGCTATCTATTAAATAGCAAACTATTTAACAAATACGAGAGCTGGAGATCAATTTTATTGAGTTTTTGACGGTTTTGGCGAAATTTCTATAAAAATTAACCTGCAGGTTAATTTATCGAAATTTCTTCACTTTGAGACCAATACCTCCTTATCCGGCTCTAACTCAAACCAACAGCCCGTCAGCCCCAGTCAACCCCAAGTCAACTGCGCCTTGACGATATTCACTGGAGAGCCCACCGCCAACCTAGGTCTCGATACCATCGCCATGCAGGCCCGTTTGGCAGAGCTGAGTGATTCGTGGGGCACCCGTTGAATTTGTTTCTGGATGCCTGCGCCCTGATTTACGTTTTGAAGGCGCTGCTGAATTTCGCGATGCCACAGCGCGGCGGGTAGCCCAATTAGCTCAAATGGTTGAAGGCAAGGCCCAAGTTCGCCTCGCCGTGTCGCACCTGTCTCTGCTTGAATGCCGCGTGACGCCCTTGCGCGAAGGCGATGTTCGTACGCTGAGACATTACGACGACTTTTTTGCCGAGGCAGAGATCATCGAAATTAATGCCGAGGTCATCAACCTAGCCACGCGCCTGCGCGCGCTCCACAGCCTGAAAACGCCCGACTCTATCCAAGCAGCGAGCGCCTTGGTGTGGCAGCCAGCTGCCGTGTTTGTGACCAACGACCAGGCGTTTGGCAAGGTGCCAACACTGAATGTGCAAATAGTCAGTTTGCCAAGACAACGTTGATCAAACCAGCTGCCAATCCGCCCCAATGACCCCCAGGTCAGCCCCACCTGATACCGCCCCATTGGTGATGTCCCAGATGTAGAACTGGCCGGTTGCCGTGTTCTTCAGGAGCAGGTCGCTGCTTGAGTCTGCATTGACGTCGCTGATGGCGTCGATGGTCCAGGCGGTGCCTATGGCGCCCAGGTTCGATGTGGCGGTGGTGGCGTTGTTTTGCATCATCCACAGGTACAAGGTGCCGTCGTCTGCGTTTCTCCAGGCGAGGTCGTCTGTGCCGTCAGCATTGAAGTCGCCACTGCCCATGATGGTCCAGTTGGTGGGGCGAAGGTCAAATAGACTAGCCACTGCGCGAAGTACAGTTCCTAATGGTGAGGAGTATTCGATCAACTGCAACAGCGTTGACCAGTGTTTAAATATCGGTCAAAGCCCAGTCAAAGGAGTAGATTGCTCTTGTCTTTGCTTTTGCGGTCATACCCCTGCTCCTTTGCATGTAAGCAATAGTATCTTTTGCAAAGCAGTGGCACGACGCGGGCAATTCATAGCGTTCAATCCGACTTGAGAGCGGTGCCTACACGTCTACGGGCCAACGATGCCCAACCGCTAAACCCGGCGATTACATGAAAATTTGCTTCGCAGGCGATAATCCAATTTCATTTTCAAATAAAAAGGCAGTTCTTAAGTGAGCGATGTCCCAGGGAGAAAAAAGTGCCGAACCGACTAGCCATGTCATTGCTGGCGATACCACGCCCTGCTAAGCGTCTGTTGGCTTTGAGCTTGGACACGTATTTGTGTGGGCTAACCGTTTGGATGGCGCTTTGCTTGCGGCTGGACGGCTGGGTTACGCTGGAAGCCAACCATTGGTGGGCCATTGCAATTTCAATGGCGCTGGCCTTGCCCATTTTTGTGATGATGGGTTTGTACCGCGCGATTTTTAGGTACGCAGGGGCTTCGGCCATGATGGCGGTTGTGTGGGCGGTGCTGATTTACGGCGCTCTTTACGCCGCTGCGCTCACAGCATTGCACCTGCCG
>JANNCN010000048.1:0-2776 GCA_031386665.1 Rhodoferax sp.
CTGCTGTCCGCCTGACAAAGACCCCGCCAAATCGGGTAGTTTTTTTTCAAGTGCCGGAAACAAGGCTAGCACTTCGGCCAGGGACTGCTGACGCTGTGCCTTGGCGGATGCAATGTAGCTGCCCAGCTCCAGATTTTCGAGCACCGTCATCGACGTGAACAGCCTGCGTCCTTCGGGCACGATGGCGATGCCCTGGTCGCAAAACTTGTGGCTTGCAAGCTGGGTGATGTCTGCGCCATTGAAGCGAACGGCCCCCGCTGCCACCCGGTGCAAGCCCGCAATGGCATTGATCAACGTGGTTTTGCCCGCACCGTTGGGGCCGACTACGCAGACCAGTTCGCCCGACTGGACTTGCAGGCTCACGCCCCACAGCGCGGGCGCAGCACCGTAATTGACCTTCACATCGTTGACTTCAAGCATGGGGCGCTCCGGCTGAACCCAGGTAGGCGGTCATGACTTCGGGGGTTTTCATCACCACTTTGGGGTCGCCCTGAGCGATCAGTTTGCCGTAATTGAGCACCGCGATGCGATCCGTCAGCGCCATCACGGCATGCATCACATGCTCGACAAAGACAATCGTCGCGCCACGATCCCTGATTTTGCGAATCAAGGTGACGGCATCATTGATCTCAGCGGGCGTCATGCCAGACAAAACCTCATCCAACAAAACCAGCCTGGGGCGCGACGCCAGCGCTCTGGCCAGCTCCAAAAACTTGCGCTGGTGCAGGTTCAAGTCATCTGGCAACGACTGAGCTTTGTCGGCCAGGCCAGTGAATTCAAGCCACTTCCAGGCTTCTTGCGTGGCTTGCGAATGGTTCAGCGCAGCGGCACCAAACATGGCAACCATCGACACGTTTTGCAGCACGTTCATATGGGCAAAAGGCCGGGGAATTTGGTAAGTGCGTGCCACACCCGCATTGGCAATACGATGCGCAGGCAAATGTGACACGTCTTGCCCAGCCAACAGAATTTGCCCACCGGAGGCTTGAAAGTGACCACTCACAGCGTTGATGAAGGTTGATTTACCTGACCCGTTGGGGCCAAGCAGGCCCAGGATTTCGCCCTCAAATACCTGCAGGTTCACGCCATCCAGAGCGCGAACCCCTTTGAATGACTTGGACAGATCACGCACTTCGAGCAGCACTTGGGTGGAGGGTGGGGCGCGGCGGCTTTCAGCCATTTGGTCGGCAGGCACCGTCGCATCAGCCTCCAAGACGCTGTGTTTGCCATGCTCAGCGCCCGCTGGCTTGGGCTTTCGCATGAAGTAACCCAAGATGCCATTGGGCATGAACAAAATGACCGCCACCAAGACGGCACCAAACACAGCTTTGCCTGCCACGGCACTGTCGCCAGCTGTAAAGGCGTATTGCAAACAAGTGATTGCCACGGCGCCCACCGCTGGCCCGGCCCAATGCCGAGTGCCACCCAACACACTCATCAACACCACAGTCAGCGGCACGGTGATTGTGAAAGTCTCGCCTGCGGTGACGTAGTTAACGAACAAAGCGTGAATGCCACCTGCCAACCCCGCCAGCGCGCAAGAAATGGCAAATGCCACCAATTTGTAGCGCTGGGTGGGCACGCCCATGACCTCCGCCACATCTTCATCGTCATGAATGGCAAAGAGCCCAATGCCAAGTTTGGACGCGTGAATTCGCCACGCTACCCAAAGCGACAAAACCACCCCGGCCACTGCCATCAGGTAGATCGACGACGGTGCTGTTGGCCCCAGGGCTGGAACCGCAACCGATGCCAACGACACCCCCGGCCCTCCGTCAATTCGGGTGTTCAGCACGATCGTGCCGACGACAAAGGTAATCGCCAAAGTCAACAAAGCAAACAGCTCGCCCCGAACAGCTTTGACCCGGAAAACCACAGCCCCCAATGCCACCCCCAATAGCGACGCCAAGGCGGCAGCGGCGGGCAGCGTCCACAAAAACGGCCAGTGCAGATTGGCCGCCAATCCAGCCGAGGTGTACATGCCGATGCCAAAAAACGCTCCGTGACCGAACGAAAAATACCCCGAATAACCTGACAAGATATTCCAGGACAGCGCCAGGATCATCCAGTGGCAAATCAGGTACAAAAAGGACTCGTAAAAGGCAGGCAAACCCAGCCACGGCACGCTGGCCAGCGCCCCGCCAGCCAACAAAATGCCCGGCAGAGTCTTGTTCAGCGAACGGCTACCCTCAAGATTCGCCTGCATGGTTAGTTACCACTTTTGCCGGGTCTGAACAGCAGCATGACAATCAAAAGTGAAAAAGAAACTATAGGCGCCCACGACGGTGCCGCCACCGCCATGGTGACGGCTTCGCTCACGCCGATGATGATGCCCGCAATCAAGGGCCCCAAGGCACTGCCCAAGCCACCCAACATGACCGCTGCAAACACCACGCCAACCCAGGCAAATATTTGCGAAGGAGACAAAGTGAAGGTCAGCGCCAAGCAGATGCCAGCAACTGCCGCCAAGGCCGCACAAACGCCAGCCAAAACCAGCGAAAGTCCCTTTTGATTGACGCCAAAAGCAGCGGCAATGGCCGCGTCCTCAGCCATGGCCCGCAAGGCCTTGCCCAAGTCCGTGTACCGCATTCCAGCCCACACCACCAGAGCAATCAGTACTGACAAAACCAGGGTGATGAGTTCAGGCACTGGCACATAGAGGCCCGCCACAACAAATTTTTGGCTGTTGTAAGCGGTTTCAAGCCGTCGAAAATCAGCCGTCCAGACGGCTTGAACTAGGCTTTCAATCATCACCGTCAGGCCAAACGTGACCAGC
>JANNCN010000049.1:0-8320 GCA_031386665.1 Rhodoferax sp.
CCCCCCCATTTCGTGCTTTCTAAAGAATCGAAACTTGCCGCCCGTCCTTTCGCCATTGCCCGCACAAGGCATCCAGCGCGCCACCGGGGCTGGCGTGGGCCACCACAATGTGGGTAGCCAGCTGCGCGACCAGCTTATTTCGCACTGCAGCAAGGTCTTCAGTCAGGCGGATCGAAACGGCAGCAGCGCTGATGACCGCCATGCGGCCTTGGGTCAGAGACTCAATCCACTCTGGGGGCAGCTTCGCGCCTTCTACCGGGCGCGCCAGTACAACAACCACCGGGCTGCGCGCCTCAACTAATACTTTCAATACCGATTGCTCAAGTGGCGAATGAAATCCGCTGACCACCACGTTCTTGGCCCGCGCCTGCTGCAAGGCCCAGTCCATTGCCGCACGGATGGCCGTGCCGGGGCACTGACGAGAGGCGAAAAGGGCAGTTAGGGGCAAGCCCAGCAGGTCGGGGTTTCCGGTGCCTGTCAGGCTGTACTTGGCGTGCGCCTTTTCCCAGATTTCCATGGTTAAAACTACAAGTTTGGATAATGAACCTGGCGATAGGTTGTTGATAAATATAGAGATTTTCCCATTTTCAATTTCATTATCCAAAGCACTTGGATAATGAAATTGAATTTTTCACCCTTGCGAAGTGAGTTAGGCAAAGGTGCTTCGCAAGGCCTCAGATAGTCCAGGGAAAACCCTTAAAAAATCTTCTTTTGGATAAAGGAATAAGAACTAAGTATATGATTTAATTGAAGTTTTTAGAATTTCAAATTCCTTTATCCAGCGTCTCTGGATAAAGGAATAAGAACCCGCGCCCACTGCGCCGACGGTGCGCCGCCGCCGTTAGGCTCCTGCATTAGCCCCAGCAGATCTTCCACCTGCGACGGCTTGCGGTAGGCTGCATTACTCCTCACACGCCCTGACAAGGGCTCCAACAGCCCACGGTCTACCCAGGCGCGCAGCATTTTTGATGCTTTCAAGGTGTCTACGTCAGCAATGCGGCAGACATCGGCGTTGGCAATCGGGCCATTGCGCTCTACCCAGTCGTTCACCTCGGTCCAGACAGCGGGGCGGTCTTCGTTGAACAAGGTCAACGACAGGGTTTCCACAGCAGTCTCGATGTTTTGGCGGTACCGAGGCGGATACAGCTTCGCGGCCGCCATCTCGCCGAACATCATGCGCACCCCCTCGCCATCGTCAATATTGGGCGGCACCGCAAACTCACGCAGGTTTTGCGCAATCAGCGGGTTACGCGCCTTGGAGCGTGCGTACTAAATATTGGCTGAAGTAATGGCCCCTGGCAGCAAACCCGGGCTCTCCACCACAATGCGGTCGTCAAACACCCGCACCATGATGTCGCGATTCAGCCGGTAGTCCCGGTGAATCACCGCGTTCACAATCGCCTCTTTCACCACCCGCTCGGGGTATTGGTGCCGCGTCTTGAAGCCGCTGCTGGCCAGCGTCAAGCCCTGGGCCAATTCATCCAGCACGGCTTTCACCGCCAGGTCAACCCGTGTCGCCCGCGATGGCTTGCGCGGTGTGCGCGGGGCATCGACCAGCCAGCGGTTGACCCAGGCGCGCGGCAATTGCACCGACAGGCGATCCACCGACTGCGGAAAATACTGCTCGTATTTTTCGCTGGCATCGACCAGCACGGCGTCGCCTGCGCGCAAGGCGGTGCTGCGGCTGGGCTGGCGCACGTGCCAGGCGCTGTGCAGCTGCATGATCAGGTAAAACGGGCAGTCGGCGCTGCGCGAAATCGACCGCTGGGTGCGGTAAACGTCTTGCGTGGAAGCCACCACATGGTTCAGCGCCCGGCAAATTCGGCCGGCTCGCGCGAGGTGCAGTCCATCTCCAAAAACGCCTCGCAAATCGCACCCACCCAGTAGTCAAGGCGCTCAGGGCTGGCGACGCTGTGGGTCGACCACTGGCGCACCGCGTGGTGGGGACCATTCGGGCCGATTTGCAAGGGAGTTGGCACGTCCATCAGTGAACCGGTTGGCTGGGGTGACCGTTATCTTGAGCCCAAGCCCACCGCAGCCTACCCACAACAGAGGACGCGGGCGGGCCAAACTGCGCCGTCCAGTGCCGCATTCGGCGTTAGACTGGCAGAGAGTTTCAAGTTGTAACTTGAATCTGTGCTGCGGGTCGCCTTCAAAGTCAATAGACGGCTCGATCCAAGTCTAAAGTCTTCATCGGGGGCATTGCATGGTGTCAAAAAAACTGCTTTTTAAAATCAGCGGACAAATGGCTGGCCTGCTCCTGGTCTGCGCGGCAATGCCTGCATTCGCTCAAAAGCTGCCAAGCGCCAACAGCGAGGCCGCCAGCGCCACCCCCACGACGGAGGAGATGATCGACAAACTCAAGTCGCCCAAAACCCGCAGTTTGCGCAATCTGACGGTGGAAGCCACGCCCAGGGGCACGTCCGACAACGCCACAGGCTTTGCACTGGCCGCGCAGTCAGATGCCACGCTGTCGGCCAAACCCGCGCTCACGCTGCTGATTCAGTTTGACTTCAACTCTGCCAAGGTGCGGGCCGAGAGCCAGCAGGCCTTGAGCAACTTGTCTCAGGCGCTGCAATCGCAAGAATTAAGCGCGTCCAAATTCGCTGTTGAAGGCCACACCGACGCCAAAGGCAATGCCACCTACAACCAGAAACTGAGCGAGGCGCGAGCCCAAGCGGTGCGGGACTATTTGAAAACGCAGGGCATAGGCGCGGACCGTCTGGTGGCAGCGGGCAAGGGTTCGACCGACCTGGCCAACAGCGATGCGCCTTTTGCCGCTGAAAACCGCCGCGTGCGCATTGTCAATCTGGATTGAGAGAGGCCATTATGAAAAAGCTGATGCGTGTTTTGATGTCAATCGGGCTGCTGGCACTGGCGGGCCAAGGTGCAGCGCAAACTGCCAGCCTGCTGCGCACCACCGAATTGCGCACAGACAAACTGGCCTATGCCACGCCCATCACGACCTTGCCTGCGGGCGCTGCTGTGCGCGTGATTAGCGCCGAAGGCAACTGGCTTTGGGTGGAAACCACCCTTGCATCGGGCAACCCAAGCTTGGGCTGGGTGCGCGCTAATGTTGTTAATTTACCGAGTGATGCGCCCATCGCTTCGACCACCACCCCCTTGGGCCTGCGCAGCCTGCCCGCCCGCGTGAACCGCCACGCGCTGATCATCGGCATCAGCCGCTATGCCGATGCTGCTACGCCGCCCTTGCCCGGTGCGCGCATCGACAAACAATCGGCCACGCAAATGGCGCAGGCCATGCAGGTGCCGCCCAGCAACATTCGCTATTTGCAAGACGACGAAGCCACGGGCAACAACATCCGCAGCGCTTTGAAAGACCTGACTGACAAGGTGCAAGACGGCGACCGCGTGTTCATTCATTACTCGGGCCACGGCACCCGTTTCAACGACGCGGCGGCGGGAGGCTGTGTGGAAGCGTTGCTGGCTTTTGATGGCGGCCAAAGCGGCACCATCACCAACCGCGAAATGGCGGGCATGCTGAAAACCATCACCAACAAGACCGACAAACTGTTTGTCATGTACGACGCCTGCCATTCGGGCGGGCTGGTGCAAAACGCGTCATCCGTGCGAACGCGCGGCATTTTGAACACCAACGACGAGGGCGTGCTGCGGCCCAAGTTTTCCAGCATCACGCAAGAATGTGGCCGCCCGGTCAATGTGAAAACCCGCAACCTTGAGGTTGAAGTGGTTGCCAAAGGCGGGCTGCCGCAAGACATCATTCACGTGAGTGCCTCGCGCGACAACGAAATCAGTTTTGACGACGAATTAAAAGGCGGCCTGGCCACGCAGTTCATGCGCGACTGCATGCTGCGCGAGGCCAAAGACCTGGACAACTCGGGGGCCATCAGCATGGACGAAATAAGGCAATGCGCGCAAATCAAAATCAACAAGCGCATGAACAATGACGTGAACTACAAGCCGCACAACTTGGTGCTGAACGGCAATGCGGCGTTTGTGCCAGCCTGGTTTGCGAATGCCAGTGCCACGCCGGTGATGACTTCGTCGTCCACGTCACCCACATCGTCTTCAACTTCGCAATCCTCTTCAGCGCCCCAATTTGCTGCGGTGGCAACGGCCTTGGGCACGACAACGGCGGTTGCAGGCCCAAACGCGGCAGGTTCTTCCCCGCAGGTTGCCGCGCTGACTGGCGAGCAAGCCTTGCGCCAAATGTTTGACCAGCGCGACGCCAAGCGCCGCGTTCAATTCACCGCCGGCAACAATCGCTTGAAAATTGGCCAGGACGTGCTGGACATTTCTGTGCAATCCGACAAAAGCGGTTATGTGTACGTGGCGCAAGCCGGGTCTGACAACAAGTCCGTTTACCTGCTGTTCCCCAACGACCTGGACCAAAACAACAAGATAGATGCAGGCCAATTGCTGCAATTGCCACGCGCCAATTGGCAGATTAAGGCCTCAGGCCCAGCGGGTGTGGACAACCTGCTGGTCATGGTGACCGACGGCCCGCGCGATCTGCGGCAACTGCAAGCCGTGAAGGCGGGGCCGTTTGTCTCGTCGCTCAACGACGCGCAAGGCAGAGCCCAAATGGGTGCGCTCATGACCACGTCCAACATGGTGGCTACCCAAGTCTGCCTGAACCTGGCCACCCGGCAAAACAACCCGCTGTGCTCGGATGCGTATGGGGCGGCGGTGTTGAAGGTGGAAGAGGTTCCTTGAGCTTCTTCGGGATGCATCACCCTGGAGCAATCGGACGAGGATTTGTGAATAGGCGAGACCGACAAGCGCTTTGAGGTGTACTAAAATTTGTTCATTGAAAATTGACAAGGAGACACCCTGACCATTCGCCGTCGCCCGTTTCTGGGCTCTATCGCTGCATTGGGTGCGGGCAGCATGCTGTACACGCCAGCCAATGCCCAGGCCTTTCCGTCGCGGCCTGTCAAAATCGTGGTGGGGTTTCCGCCGGGGGCGGCGTCCGACATCATTGCGCGCACGATTGGTGAAAAGTTGGCGCTGGCGCTGGGGCAGCCCGTCATTATTGACAACAAGCCAGGTGCTTCGACCATCATTGCCAGCGAGTTCGTAGCCAAAGCACCGGCTGACGGTCACACCATTTTGCTGAACCTGGCGCTGCATGTGCAAAACCAGTCGCTTTACCGCAAGATGCCGTACGACATTTTCAAGGACTTTGTGGGCATTACCGACATATGCGCCTCACCCGTGATGCTGATCGTGAACAGCAACAACTCGGCCAAAACGGTGAAGGAATTCATGGATTGGGGCAAGGGGCGCAAACTGTCTTATGCCTCCTGGGGCAACGGGTCGACTGGGCATTTGCTGGGGCATGTGCTGCACGATTTGGCCAAACTGGATGCCACGCATGTGCCGTACAAAGGTGGTGCGCCAGCGATTACCGACTTGCTGGGCGAGCAGGTCGACTCGATCATCATCGACCTGGCTTCGACCAAGGCGCACCAAGAATCTGGCCGCCTGCGTGCGCTGGCCGTGGTGCTGGACCGGCGCATGCCGCAACTGCCCAATGTGCCGACCATGTTGGAGGCCGGCATTCCCAACATGGATGCGGCAGGCCTGTACGGCCTGTACGCGCCAGCCGCCACGCCGCGTGACGTGGTGCAACGCCTATCGACCGAAGTCCAGCGCATTTTGACACTGCCCGATGTGGCGCAGCGCTTCAACGACCTGGCTTTCATCATTCGCGGCAGCAACCCCGACGTGTTTGCCGACACCACGCGGCGGGAATTTCAGCGCTGGGAGAAGATCATCAAGACTGCGGGTGTGACGCTGGATTGAGAGTTGGCGGGTTTTTGTCAAAAATTCAATGAGCCTTCATTTGCTACTATATGCATAGCAAACTATTGAGTATATTCGAGAGCTAGAAGCATATTTGATCACAAATTTGCCAATTTCACCCGCATTTTCATAAAAAAAACTTGCAGGTTCTTTTTTGCATTTTCAGCGCTATTTTCGCGTCCCCACCAGCGCAGCACCAATGATCAAGGTCGCGGCCAACGCGATTGGCCAAGTTAGGGCCCGACCGGTCACGACCATCAGCAAAATGGTGCTGGACAGTGGGGTGAGGTAGCTCAAGATGCCAATGTGGCGGGCGTCGCCCAATTTCAAGGCTTTGTCCCACAAAAAGAAAGCCGCACCCAACGGCCCCAGGCCCATGAGGGTGAGCAGCAGCCAGTCGCGGCCCGTTAAAACCACTGACGGCTCCAACAACCAATGGCACAGCAATGACAAAACACCGGATACCAGGCCGAACAGCCCGATAGCAGCGGTTGGAAAGCCTTGACCCGCCACTTCCAGCCGCTTGGTTTGCAGCGAGTAGTTAGCCCAAATCAAGGCGGAGCCCAGCGCCAGCGCGTAGCCGAGCACGGGTTGTGCGAAGGCGGGGCCAGCCGCAGCCCCTACACCGCGCCCACCCAAAATGGCAATGGCCGCGCCTGCAAAACCCACCACGGCGGCCACCGCATGCACAGCCCGCAGCTTGACGCCGGCCAAATACAGCGGTGCCAACACCACGATGAACAGCGGCCACAGGTAATTGACTAAATTCACCTCGACCGCCGGGGCCAGGCGCAAGCCTAGAAATAGCAAAAAGTGAAAGCCAAACAGCGTGAACACCCCCAGCGCCAGCACCCGGGGCTTGACGCGCCAAGCGCTTGGGTTGCGGGCAACCGACGGCCAAGCCAGCCCGCTGCCGATGATCAGCGCGATACCCGTTAAAAGCAGCGGCGGCACATGGGTGAGCGAGACGCCCAGCGCAGCCAAACTGGCCCACAAAGCGATGGCAGCCAGGGCGTAGAGGTTGGCTTTCATGGGGTGAGCTTCACGGTTGCGCGAATGCCAATCATTGGCTCAAAGCACTCCCAGAAACCTCAAACCGAATTCAAAACGCCCTGCGCTTGCGTGTCGGCGTGGTAGCTGCTGCGCACCATAGCCCCCACAGCGGCGTGGCTAAAGCCCATCTCATAAGCCCGCGCTTCGAACATTTTGAAGGTGTCGGGGTGGACGTAACGTTTCACGGTCAGGTGCGAGCTGGATGGGGCCAGGTACTGGCCAATGGTCAGCATGTCGATGTCGTGGTCGCGCATGTCTTGCATGACTTGCAGCACTTCGTCGTCGGTTTCGCCCAGGCCAACCATGATGCCGCTTTTGGTCGGAACCTTGGGATGCAGGGCTTTGAATTTTTTCAGTAAATTCAGGCTAAATTGGTAATCGCTGCCGGGGCGGGCTTCTTTGTACAGGCGCGCCGTCGTTTCTAAATTGTGGTTCATCACATCGGGTGGGGCGGCGGTCAGAATGCTCAAAGCGCGGTCGTCGCGGCCCCGAAAATCAGGTACCAGCACCTCGATTTGTGTGGCGGGCGAAAGTGCCCGGATGCGCGTGATGCAATCCACAAAGTGCTGCGCCCCACCGTCGCGCAGGTCGTCGCGGTCTACGCTGGTGATGACCACGTATTTCAGCTTGAGGGCGGCAACGGTTTTGGCCAGATTTTCGGGTTCGTTCACGTCCAGCGGGTCAGGCCGCCCATGGCCCACATCGCAAAACGGGCAGCGCCGCGTGCATTTGTCGCCCATGATCATGAACGTGGCCGTGCCCTTGCCAAAGCACTCGCCAATGTTAGGACACGATGCCTCTTCGCACACGGTGACCAGCTTGTTGGCTCGCAAAATGTCTTTGATTTCATAAAACCGCGTGCTGGGGCTGCCTGCTTTGACGCGAATCCAGTCGGGTTTCTTCAAAATCTCGCCCTGCACCACTTTGACCGGAATGCGCGACAGTTTGGCGGCCGCTTTTTGCTTGACGGTCGGGTCGTAACTGGTCGGCCGAGCTGCGACGGCTTCTATGCTATGGGCGGTTTCCGGCTGGTGCTCGACGGTGGAAGTGGGTTCTGTCATGGTGATGGTCTTAAAACCGTTCGCCCTGTGACCGAACGGAAATCAATGTCTGTTGCCTAGTGTGCCAAGTAAATAACGAGCTTTTGGCTCAAAACGTCCGCCGCCTCTTGCCATGCGACCGACACCCCGATTGTAGAAAGGTCTACCGTTTGCAGCCCCACGTACCCGCAAGGGTTGATGCGCGAGAAGGGTTCGAGGTCCATCGACACATTCAGCGCCACCCCGTGGTAGGTGCAATGGCGGCTGACTTTGATGCCCAAGGCGGCGATTTTGCCCAGGCCTGTGAAATTGGCGGGGGGCGCGGAAATTGGGGAGGGGCTGGGCCGGGGCGGCGGCCAAATTGGGGTCAGATCCCGATTACCGGAGTCCGACACGCCAGTGTCAGGCTCGGTAGATCGGGCTCTGACCCCAATTTG
>JANNCN010000051.1:0-4521 GCA_031386665.1 Rhodoferax sp.
GCCGGGCAGCGCCCCTGGGGGCCGACGCCAAATTTTGAGTCAGCGCCAAAAAGCGACTGAAAACCTCAAGCGCTTTTGTGAAAAACCCCTTGAAACGGCTTAATTTGCCCTCAATTTGGAGGGGTATTCGCAATTTACTTACTTTTCGCATGTCTGAACCGTCCCAAAACCCCAACGATTCACAGCCTTCGGCCCAGCCATCAGGCTCGTCCCAAGACAGGTCACAAGCTCAGCCCCAAGCGCAGGCTCAAGCCAGCCAGCCTGGCAACATGGGTGACTCGTCTCGCCCCATGAGCCCTGAAGAGGTCGAAGCAGCTGCATTTGCCAATGAAGCCGACGCTTTGACCACCGCTTTGGCCGAATTGGCCACCCTGAAGGCCAAAAGCACCGATCTGGCAGACCAGTACCTGCGCGCCAAAGCCGAGGCCGAAAACGCCCGTCGCCGTGCTGACGACGAAATCAGCAAGGCCCGCAAATTTGCAGTCGAATCCTTTGCCGAAAGCCTGCTGCCCGTCACTGACAGCCTGGAGGCCGGTTTGGCCATCAAAGACGCGACGATTGAGCAGATTCGCGAAGGTGCCAACGCAACGTTGCGTCAACTGACTGCCGCCCTGGAGCGCAACAAAGTTATCGCCATCAACCCTGAAGCCGGTGCCAAGTTTGATCCTCATTTTCACCAGGCCATCAGCGTGGTGCCCTCGGACCTTGAGGCCAACACCGTCGTCATGGTGCTGCAAAAAGGCTATTCCATTGCAGACCGCGTCATGCGCCCGGCCCTGGTCACCGTGTCTGCACCGAAATAATTCCGCAGACCACCACATCGTGACTTGAAACCGTTCAAGTTATCCACAAGTTAACAGCATCTAAATACTGGAGAGCATCATGGGAAGAATTATCGGCATTGATTTGGGCACCACCAACTCCTGCGTGGCCATCATGGAGGGCAACACCCCCAAAGTGATTGAAAACTCGGAAGGCGCGCGCACCACGCCGTCCATCATCGCTTACCAAGACGGTGGCGAAGTACTGGTAGGCGCATCTGCCAAGCGCCAGGCCGTGACCAACCCGCGCAACACGCTGTACGCCGTCAAGCGCCTGATTGGCCGCAAATTCTCAGAGAAAGAAGTCCAAAAAGACATCGATCTCATGCCCTACAAAATTGCCGCTGCCGACAATGGCGACGCCTGGGTTGAAGTGCGCGGTGAGCGCATGGCACCCCAGCAGGTCAGCGCTGATGTTTTGCGAAAAATGAAGAAAACGGCTGAAGACTATTTGGGCGAATCCGTGACCGAGGCCGTCATCACAGTGCCCGCTTACTTCAACGACGCCCAGCGCCAAGCCACCAAAGACGCTGGCCGCATTGCCGGGCTGGATGTGAAACGCATCATCAACGAACCCACGGCTGCAGCGCTGGCGTTTGGCTTGGACAAGCAAGAAAAAGGCGACCGCAAAATCGCCGTGTACGACTTGGGTGGCGGCACGTTTGACGTGTCCATCATCGAAATTGCCGACGTGGAAGGCGAAAAGCAGTTTGAAGTGCTGGCCACCAACGGCGACACCTTTTTGGGTGGCGAAGACTTTGACCAACGCGTGATTGAATACATCATTGCCGAGTTCAAGAAAGACCAAGGCGTTGACCTGGGCAAAGACGTGTTGGCCTTGCAGCGCCTCAAAGAAGCCGCTGAAAAAGCCAAAATCGAACTCTCCAGCAGTGCCCAAACCGACATCAACCTGCCTTATGTCACGGCTGATGCCTCTGGCCCCAAGCACTTGAACATCAAGCTGACCCGCGCCAAACTGGAAAGCCTGGTCGACGACCTGATTGAACGCACCATTGCCCCTTGCCGCACCGCCATCAAGGACGCGGGCGTGAGCACGGCTGACATTCACGACGTGATTTTGGTCGGCGGCATGACCCGCATGCCCAAAGTGCAAGAGAAAGTCAAAGAATTCTTTGGCCGCGAGCCGCGCAAAGACGTGAACCCGGACGAAGCCGTGGCCGTCGGCGCTGCCATTCAGGGCCAGGTATTGGCCGGTGACCGCAAAGACGTGTTGCTGCTGGACGTGACGCCTTTGTCTTTGGGGATTGAAACCATGGGCGGTGTCATGACCAAAATGATCACCAAGAACACCACCATTCCGACCAAATTTGCACAAACTTTTTCGACCGCTGATGACAACCAGCCAGCGGTGACGATCAAGGTGTTTCAGGGTGAGCGCGAAATTGCTTCTGGCAACAAAATGCTGGGCGAATTCAACTTGGAAGGCATTCCACCCGCTTCGCGTGGCACGCCGCAAATTGAAGTGTCGTTTGACATTGACGCCAACGGCATTTTGCATGTCGGTGCCAAAGACAAAGGCACTGGCAAAGAAAACAAAATCACCATCAAGGCCAACTCTGGCTTGACCGAAGCTGAAATTCAGCAAATGGTGAAAGACGCCGAGTTGAACGCGGCTGACGACAAGAAAAAGCTCGAACTGGTGCAAGCCAGAAACCAGGGCGAAGCCAATGTGCACAGCGTCAAGAAAAGCCTGACCGAGTACGGTGACAAGCTGGACGCGGGCGAGAAGGAAAAAATCGAAGCGGCCATCAAAGACCTGGAATCCGCTTTGAAGGCCGACGACAAAGCCGCGATTGAAGAAAAAAACGCGACCTTGCAAACCGCCAGCCAAAAACTCGGTGAAAAAATGTACGCCGACATGCAAGCCAAGCAAACCGCTGAAGCTGCAGCGGCAGGTGGTGCAACCGGTGCTGGTGGCGCCGATGCGGGTGGATCAGCAGGCGCGCAAGCCGAGAAGCCGCACGACGACAACGTGGTAGACGCCGAGGTGAAAGAAGTGAAAAAAGGTTGATGAACAAAACCCGGCTCGAAGCTTTCAGCGATGGTGTGATCGCCATCGCCATCACCATCATGGTGCTGGAACTCAAGGTTCCGCATGGGGAAACCTGGGCGGACCTGTTAAAGCTGTGGCCGGTGTTTTTGAGTTATGTGCTGAGCTTTACCTTTGTCGGCATCTACTGGGTCAACCACCACCACATGCTTCACATGGTCAAGCATGTCGATGCGCGGGTGCTGTGGGCCAATCTGCACTTGCTGTTCTGGCTGTCGTTGATTCCGTTTGTGACGGCCTGGATGGGTGAAAACCATTTTTCGCAGAACCCAACCGTCCTGTACGGCATCAACGCCCTGATGGCGGGGCTGGCTTACCAATTGATGGTGCTTGCTTGTCGCCGTGCCAATAAGGTTCACAACCTGCTGGGCGAAGGCATCAAGAACAGCCACAAAGGCAACTTGTCAATCCTGATGTATATGCTGGCGATTGGCGCGGCTTACTTGCACACAGCGATTTCATTTGCTCTTTTTGTAACCGTATCGGTGATGTGGTTTATCCCGGACAGACGGATCGAACAGGCCCTTGGCTCCCCCTCTTCCAAATAAAAACATGGCAATTCAACATGGCTAAGCGCGATTACTACGAAGTTCTGGGCGTCCCCAAAAACGCCTCTGAAGAAGAGATTAAAAAATCCTATCGCAAACATGCGATGAAGTACCACCCTGACCGCAATCAGGGCGATTCGGCCAAGGTCGCAGAAGAAAAATTCAAAGAGTCCAAAGAAGCCTACGAAATGCTGACCGACCCGAACAAGCGGGCGGCTTACGACCAGCACGGGCACGCGGGCGTGGACCCCAACATGCGCGGCCCAGGCGGCGCGGGCGCTGAAGGTTTTGGCGGTTTTGCCGAGGCGTTTGGCGACATCTTTGGCGACATGTTCGGCCAGCAGCGCGGCCGCGCGGGCGCGGGTGGCGGACGCCAGGTTTACCGTGGCGGCGACTTGAGCTACGCCATGGAAGTCACGCTGGAAGAAGCCGCGCGCGGCAAAGAAGCGCAAATTCGCATCCCCAGCTGGGAGGCCTGCGAACCCTGCAAAGGCAGCGGCGCCAAACCGGGTACGACCGTTAAAACCTGCGCCACTTGCCAGGGTTCGGGTGCTGTGCAGATGCGCCAAGGCTTCTTTAGCGTGCAGCAGGCCTGCCCCACTTGCCGTGGCAGTGGCAAGGTGATTCCAGAACCTTGCTCGGCTTGCAGCGGCCAAGGCAAAGTTAAAAAACAAAAAACGCTGGAAGTCAAAATTCCGTCTGGCATTGACGGCGGCATGCGCATTCGCAGCACCGGCAATGGCGAGCCGGGCACCAACGGCGGGCCACCGGGCGACTTGTACATTGAAATCCGTTTAAAGAAGCACGACATTTTTGAACGCGATGGCGACGACATTCATTGCTCGGTGCCCATCAGCATCATCACCGCCTCACTCGGCGGCGAAATTGACGTGCCCACGCTCGAAGGCAAAGCCGCCATCGACATTCCAGAAGGTACCCAAACCGGCAAGCAGTTTCGGCTGCGTGGCAAGGGCATCAAAGGGGTGCGCGCCAGCTACCCGGGCGACCTGTACTGCCACATCACGCTGGAAACTCCGGTCAAGCTGACCGAACACCAGCGCAAGCTGCTCAAAGAGCTGGA
>JANNCN010000094.1:0-47578 GCA_031386665.1 Rhodoferax sp.
CGCGTGCTGTCTCGCGGCAGTTTGGCAAGTTCAAGGCGCTGCAAAACATCAATGTAGCCTTTCGCGCGGGCGAGTTGACCGCCATCATCGGCCCCAACGGCGCAGGCAAAAGCACGTTCTTCAATGTCATCAGTGGTGGCATTCAGGCCAGCAGCGGGCAGGTGCTGTTTGAGGGGCGGGACATCACGGCACTTGCAGCGCACGACTATGCGCGCATCGGCATTGCCAAGAGTTTTCAGATCACCAATGTGTTCAAGCAGTTAAGCACGCATGAGAATGTGCGGGTTGCACTGCAAATGCAGGTGTCCAAGTTTCAGATCCTGCGCGCGCGGCAAAACTATCTGGCCTTGATTCAGCGTGCCGATGAGCTGTTGATGCGCGTGGGTTTAAGTGCCAGTCGCGACAAGATGGCTGGCGATCTGGCACACGGGCAGCAGCGCTCACTGGAGGTGGCCATGGCGCTCGCGTGCGAGCCCAAGCTGTTGTTGATGGACGAGCCCACAGCGGGTATGTCGCCACAAGAAACCAGTGTGATGATGCAGTTGATCCTGCAACTTGCGCAGGAGCGCACCGTGATTTTGGTAGAGCACAAAATGAAAATGGTGATGGGCTTGTGCAAGCGCCTGGTGGTGCTGCACCAAGGCGAGCTGCTGGCTGATGGTTCACCCGCTGACATTCGCAGCAATGCGGAAGTCAGGCGCGTCTATCTGGGTCAAAGCTAGAAGGTTTGCCATGCTGAAAGTCGATCAGATCAATGCTTGGTACGACCAGAGCCACGTGATTCAGGGCTTGAGCTTTGAAGTCAAACGCGGTGAAATTGTGACCCTGATGGGACGCAACGGCGCGGGCAAAACCACCACCTTGCGAACCATCATGGGTTTGCTTGCCAAGTCCACGGGGCAGGTGATGTTTGATGGTCAGGAACTGTTGGGGACGCCCCCGCACGCTCGCTTTCACCGTGGCCTGGCCTACGTGCCCGAAGAGCGGCGCATTGTGGCGGGCTTGACCGTGCTTGAGAATTTGCAGCTCGGCCTGGTCGCCAGCCCAAAGAGGGGTGAAATGAGCGCCATGGTGGATGAAATTGCCCAAACCTTCCCTCGACTCAAGGAAAGACTGAAGCAAGACGGCACCTCGCTGTCAGGCGGTGAGCAACAAATGCTGGCAATTGCCAGAGCCATGATGGCCAAACCCCGCATGATTTTGCTGGACGAACCTTCCGAAGGCATCATGCCGCTTTTGGTCGAGGAGATGTTTGAGTTGTTTGTGCGAATGAAGCAGCAGGGGACGACGATTTTGCTGGTCGAGCAAAACGTCGAACGGGCTCTGTCGATATCGGACCGCGCTTACATTTTGGAGCAGGGCCGTGTGGTGCATCAAGGTGCTGCTTCCGAGCTGCTGGCCGACGCTGAAATTCAAGAAAAGTACTGCGCCGTGTGATCTGAACGCGATTGTTCCCTGGTCGTTTCGTGACAGTGGCCTTGCAGAGATAATGCACCCCTATGGAACTTCTCGCCTTTCTGCTCGATTTCATCCTGCACGTTGACAAACACCTTGAGGCCTTTGTGATCAGTTACGGGCCTTGGGTTTACGCGTTGCTGTTTTTGATTATTTTTGTCGAAACTGGCGTGGTGGTCATGCCATTCTTGCCGGGTGATTCGCTGTTGTTTGTCGTGGGGGCCATGTGTGGCGTGGGCTTGATGAGCTACCCGCTCTCGGTTGGCTTGCTGTTTGCTGCTGCGGTTCTCGGCAACCAATGCAACTACACCATTGGCAACTACTTTGGGCCTAAAGTTTTTCAGTGGGAGAACTCAAAATTTTTCAATAAAAACGCCTTCAATCAGGCGCATGAGTTTTATGAAAAATACGGGGGTGTCACCATCATTGCCGCACGGTTCATGCCGTTTTTGCGCACCTTCGCGCCGTTTGTCGCGGGGGTTGCGCAAATGACCCGGGCCAAGTTTACGTTTTATGACGTGACCGGTGGCGCACTTTGGGTCGGGGGCATCGTCACCATTGGTTATTTTTTCGGCAACATTCCGTTTGTGAAACTGCACCTGGACAAGATCATCTGGGCGATGATACTTGTCCCCGGCCTGTTGGTGTTGCTGGGTGCCTGGAAGGCCAAGCGCAAGTCAGCGGCCGCCCAGCGTCTTCCATAAAAACGCGTTTTCAAGCGCTTGCAAGTGGGCGCGTTGGTCGTTGTTGGCCGCGCCGCCACGGCCGCCTTCAATGTTCTCGTAATACAGCACGTCGTGTCCTTGGTCCAGCATGCGAGCCGCCATTTTGCGGGCATGCCCGGGGTGCACGCGGTCGTCTCGGGTGGACGTGGTGAACAAAACTTTAGGGTAAGCCACACCCGCCTTGACGTTTTGGTAGGGGCTGTAGGCCTTGATCCAGTCCCATTCGGCTGCAATGTCGGGGTTACCGTATTCCGCCATCCAGCTGTTGCCAGCCAGCAGCAAGTGGTATCGCTTCATGTCCAGCAGGGGCACGCTGCACACCACAGCACCTAACAGTTCGGGGCGCTGAACCATGACCGCCCCCACCAGCAGGCCGCCATTGCTGCCACCATAGATTCCCAAATGCTTGGGCGCAGTGATCTTACGTTGGATCAGGTCTTCTGCCACGGCGGCAAAGTCATCGTAGCTTTTTTGTTTGTTGGCTTTGGTGGCCGCTTGGTGCCAGGCTGGGCCAAACTCGCCGCCCCCTCGAATATTGGCCACAACAAAAACGCCACCTTGTCCGTACCAGGTGGTGCCAAAGCCGCCGCTGTAAAAGGGAAGTTGAGAGACTTGAAACCCGCCGTAGCCGTACAGAAGGGTGGGGTTGCTGCCATCGGCTTTGGCACCCTTGGGCCAAACCACAAAATAGGGCACTTGGGTGCCGTCTTTGCTGATGGCGAAAAGTTGTTCAGCGCGCATGCCGTCGGCATTGAAGAAGCTGGGGCGTGATTTGAGAAGTTCGCGGGCGTCGCTGCCAGTGCCACCAAGGTACAGGCTGTCGGGGGTCAAAAAGTCGGCGTAATTGAGGAAATAGGCGTTGGCTAAGGGGTCATCGCCAGCGCCTTTGGCATACGTGTCAAACAGGCCTGCGGCACTCAATCTGCCAGGAAATGGCGCGTTCACTGTGCGGCTTACCCATTGGCCATTGGACAGGCTCACTTCTTCAACCCGCCCGGCCACGTTGTCCAGAATGTTCAGCAGCACATGGTCGCGTGTCAGGCTCACGCCATTGCGTGATAGTGATCGCTTCGCGGTCGGTTCAAACAGCAGGTCAAACTTGCGGTCGCCGCGCAAAAAATCATCGACCTTGATGGCCAGCAGAGAACCGCTTGCGTAGGTTTTTCCCCCCACCATGTATTGGCTTTTGAGCTGCATAAATGCCCATTCGCGCCGGGTGAATACGGTGGCGTCGGCGGGGACGTCCAGTTTGAGCAGCGCATCAGCTGGCAAGCCGCCTTGGGGCCGAGCTTTGGTCAAGTCAGCGTTGGAGCGGAGCAAGAAGCGCTCGTGGCGATAAAAATCCAGCATGCGACCCAGCACGATGCGCTCAAACCCGGGCGTCGGGTCGACCTGCACATAGGCTGCCACATCGCTGGGTTGACATTCAAACACGGTTCGTGCGTCTGCCAAGGCGCTGCCGCGAGACCACAATTTGACGACGCGGGGGTAGCCGCTTTGGGTCATGCTGCCGGGGCCAAAATTGGTGGCCACAAAAACGGTGTTGGCGTCCAGCCAATCGACGCTGGACTTGGCCTCAGGCAGTGCAAAACCGCCCGGCACGAAAGACCGCGTCGCCACATCAAATTCGCGTACAACCCTGGCGTCTGCCCCGCCGCGCGACAGCGACAGCAAGCAGCGGTTGTAGCTTGGCCACAGGCAAACGGCACCGCTCCAGACCCAGTTTTCACTTTCTGATTTGGCCAGTGTGTCCAGGTTCAGCAGCACGTCCCACGCGGGCGCGGGCTTGCGGTACTCGGCCAGGCTGGTGCGCCGCCACAACCCCCGTGGGTTTTGCGCATCACGCCAAAAGTTATAGAAAAAGTCGCCCTTGCGGCTGACAGCAGGAATCTGGTCGCGGTTGTTCAGCACGGCCAGTATCGTGTCGCGGTTGCCTTGAAACACGGGCACTGTCTGCAGCACCGCCTGAGACTCTGCATTACGTTCTCGCGCCCAGGCCAGCGCCTTGTCGCCTTGAACGTCTTCAAGCCATAGGTAGGGGTCAGTGGTGTCAGCGAGGCTGGTTGGTTGGGGTGTCATGGGGTTGGTGATCGGGTTGGGCGCACAGGCGCTGATAAGCGCCAAGGCAGCGAATGCGGCGCTTAACGACCCGATGACTGACAAGCCTGAGCGTGAAGTGATTGCCAAAAATTTACCCCTCAAAAAATAGATGCGGTGATTGGAATGGCATCATAGCCAGACTGAGATGCCTTCAAACGCCTCAAAATTCTGTCAGAGAGCTTGCCAAGGCGCGACACAAGGGTGTTCAATAGCGATGCTAACGCTTTGAATCTGCCGCTTCAACCGAAAGACCACTATGCCCTACACCCGTTTGGTTACGTCCCGATTTCCCGCAGGCACCTGCATTTCAAGCGCTGTTCCTCAAACTTTGCAACGATGCACGATGGATTCGCCAGCGATGGCTGCAATGACCGATCTGGTAGAGGTCAAGGCTGCCACAATTGGGCCAGACACGCCCTTGGAGCAGGCTGAAAAAAACATGATTCACCAAGGAGTGCGCCTGCTTTTTGTGGTGACTGACATTCCTTGTGTGGACGGTGTGGTCACTGCTTACGACTTGCATGGCGACAAACCCTTGCGGCTTGTCACTGAGCGCCAGGTTCGCCATGCAGACCTTTGTGTGGCCGACGTTATGACGCCGCTGGCCGACCTGGATACGGTTGAACTTGCGTCTCTTGCCAAAGCCACGATCGGGCAATTGATGGCCACCTTTGCGCAGACGGGTCACTTGCATCTGCTGGTGCTGGAGTCGGCCAGCGCCCAAGCGCCCGCGCGGATACGCGGTTTGATCTCCAAAACCCAACTGCAGCGGCAACTGGGTGTGGCGCAAGACGGCACCGAGATTGCCACGACCTTCACCGAATTGAGCAAAGCTTTGCGTTGACCGTTGAGTCAGGCGGCTGTGTGAAAGCCGGCAGGGCTACACTCGCGCCCAGCAATTGCGCTGTCGCAACCCCGTCGCAAAAGGAAATTCGCAATGTCTGACGCCCCTGAAATCCCCGAAGCCCACACCCCGTTTGAGAAACGCGTTGCCGTTTGCATTGCGATTTTGGCAGCTGTGCTGGCCTTTGTGTCGATGCGAGGCGACAACGCCAAGACGGACGCTGGCCTGCGCACAACGGAGGCATCCAACCAGTGGAGTTTTTTTCAAGCCAAGGCGATTCGCGAGCACGCCCTCAACGTGCAAAACAACTTGATTGACGCGATCAGTTCGTCGTCGTTGAACCCCGAAGTAGCAGCCAAAGTCAAAGCGCTTGGCGTGGAAGATATTGCGCGATACAAGGCCGAGCGCGGTGAGATCAAGATTAAAGCCGAAGGTTTGGCGAAAGAGGCTGAGACCTTTTCGGCCATCAACGACCGCTGCGACTTGGGTGCCTTGCTGATGCAAATCGCCATCGTGGTGCTGTCAGCCGCCATTTTGTCCCGTATGAATGCGATGTTTTACATCGGCGTGGCGCTGGGCGCGGCAGGTGCTGTCACAGGTTTGTCGTCCCTGTTGATTTGAGGCACTTGCCTTTTTCGTTTGGCTTAGCGCCTTGGCGCGCTTTGCAACAGTTCCACCAGTTGCGCTTTCCAAAATTTCGCCTGTGCCGTTGTGCCGTGGCCCGCGGTGGAATCGCTGGAGGGAATCAGCAGATAGCGGCCATTTTTAACGCGTTTCATTTCACGTTCCATCAGACCGGTTTCTGGTGGGTTGCGTTCATCGTCGGCTGAATTGATGGCCAACAAGGCGGCCTGAATACGCTCCAATCCGGGAGATGGGTTGTAGTCGCGTGAGCTGTCCCACTGAAAAAGGTGGTTGTTGGCGTCGCCCGTGTAGTTGGCTTTCAGGCGGGCGTCCAGTAGCTTGTTGGCGCTGTCGGCGGTGGGTGCGGCCTTCAACAAGGCTTGGTTGCCGCCGTTGGTCGCCACACCGTAAAACACTGACGCGAACAAGGCGCTGCGCGGTTGCTGGGTGTAGTTGCCGTTGTTCCAATCGGGGTCGTTTTTAATGGAATCGATGATCAGGCGGCGCATCATCCAGTTGCGGCTCGACATTTCGGTGGGCTGTGAAGCCATGGGCACCAGCGCGTCCATGAAGTCGGGGTACTTCACGCCCCAAATCCAGGTCTGCATGCCGCCCATCGAATTGCCGATGATGACGCGCAGGTGCTTCACCCCCAAATGTTCGCTGACCAGGCGGTACTGCGCGTTCACCATGTCGTCGTAGTTGTACTTAGGGAAGTTGGCGCGCAGGCCGTCTGAAGGGCGACTGGACTTGCCGGTGCCAATGGCATCGGGCAAGATGATGTAGTGCTTTGCCGCGTCCAGCGGCTGGCCTGGGCCAAACAGTTCACCACCAAAAGCGGGGTTGAGCATGCCGCTGCCCGACCCCGTGGTGCCGTGCAAAATCAACACGGCGTCGCCCGTGGGCGCGCCCAGCGTGGTGTAGTTCAGGCGCAGTTCGGGCAGCACTTCACCCGTGTGAAATTTGAAATCTCGCACGATCCAGATGCCCTCTTTCGGGGCGGCTGCCCCTTGCGCCCAACTGGTCAGTGCGGCAAAGGCGAGCACCAGGCTGGTGGCGACTTGGCGAAGGTTTTTCGAATGGATCATGGGGTCTCCTTTTGAGCGGGACTGCCGATTGCGATCTGCTGCATAACCAATGCTAGCCGCATTCGGCAGCTTTACAAACTGATTCCATTTCTAAATCATCCGTGCAGGTCGTTGCACCTCCTAGCCGTGCTAAAGCACTGTCTTCGTCAGTGCGCCTACTTCACGAATGATTTAGAAATGGAATGAGAGGCCGTGTAGGCCAGTTTTAAGGCATTTTTGACAAAAAAGAACCTGCAGGTTCTTTTTTTGAAAAAAAGCGACAGAAAAGGCTATTTTATTAAAAAATAGACCTCTAGCTCCCGAAAAATATAGATAGTTTGCTATTTTTACAATAGCAATTTGACCGCTGTCACAGAGCGCCCGCACTCAAATGGTGTTGCGCGATTGAGCTGCCCTCAGCTTGTCTTTTTTGCTGGGACGACTGCCCTTGATGCCGCCCGAACCAGGCGCGCCATTTTGGGCATTGCGCGGAGCGTCCACGCCCGACACTGCGCGAGCGCCAGGTGGCATGGTCGGTTGGGGTGAGTTGAGCGATTCGCGTTCTACGGGCAGTGTGTTGCCGCTTTGGGGCTGAAACGCTGGCGGCTCAATTTCGAGCGGTTCAAATCCCGCCACCCGCTCACGTGCCAAGGCGATGCCGTGGCGCTTTTCAATCAGTTCAAAGTGGGCGGCCATGTCGCGGGTCACAAAGCTCACAGCCAAGCCGCTGGTCCCCGCGCGGGCGGTGCGCCCGATGCGGTGAACATAGTCCACGCTGGAGCGCGGCAGGTCGTAGTTGACGACCACCGGCAGATCGACAATGTCGATGCCGCGCGCGGCTAGGTCGGTGGCCACCACCACCTGCACGCGGCTGGTTTTGAAATCGGCCAGCACCTGGCTGCGTTTGCCTTGGCTGAGCAAGCCGTGAAAGGGTTCGGCCCAAATGTCAGCCTTGCGCAGCTTGTCGGCGACGATTTCAGCCGCATGCTTGGTGGCCACAAACACCAATGCACGCGGCCATTTTTCAGTTTGAACAAGGTGGCGCAGCAGCTGCGTGCGCCGCTGGTTGTCAACTTCAATCGCGCGCTGGGTGATGGCGGGTGTCGTTCGGGTTGTCGCCGCAATTTCAATGCGCTGCGGGTTCTGCAACAGGCCGTCGGCAAGCGCCTGAACGGACTGGGGGAACGTCGCCGAGAAAAACAGGTTTTGGCGGCGCTTTGGCAGCAGCGCGAGAATGCGATTCAGCTCGTCGGCAAAGCCTAAATCGAGCAGACGGTCGGCTTCGTCCAGCACCAGCACAGCCACCGCGGACAAGTCCAGCGCGTTGTGGTCAACCAGGTCGAGCAACCGCCCTGGGGTGGCGACCACCACGTCTGCACCGCTGCGCAATCCCATCATTTGCGGATTGATCGACACGCCGCCAAACACCACGGTGGTTTTGACCCGTTGCGGCAGCGTGTTCGATAAAGCCAGCAGCACGTCGCCCACCTGGGCTGCCAGCTCGCGCGTTGGTACCAGCACCAGTGCGCGAACGGGTGTCCGGCCTATGCGCTGGGTGTTGACCTGCTGCTGACCGTGATCTGAGTTGGGCAGGGAATGTGGCGAGGCTTGTGGAGAAGCTTGAACCGGGGGTTGCAAGCGCTGCAACAGCGGCAAACAAAACGCCGCTGTTTTGCCAGAGCCCGTTTGCGCCAAACCCAGCACATCGCTGCCCGTCAAAATGGCGGGGATCGCCAAATCCTGCACGGGGGTGGGTTCTGTAAAACCGGCCAGGGCAGCGGCGTTGACCAGCGGGACGGAAAGGCCGAGGGCGGCAAAAGGCATGGTGATGTGGGCTGGGTTGAAGTTGGTTTAGGAGGAATCGAGTCGGATCGCTTTGCGCTGTGTCGAATTCAATTGAATCGGTTGTGGTGTTTGGGTGGCTCAAAATGAAAGCGGGGCTTGTTCAGCCCCGCGTTCAATCAGTTGTCTTGCCAGCCAATCAAAGCGTGTCTGTGAAGCTGCGCAGCTTGTCGGAGCGGCTGGGGTGCTTGAGTTTGCGCAGGGCTTTGGCCTCAATCTGGCGGATGCGCTCGCGCGTTACATCAAACTGCTTGCCGACTTCTTCCAGCGTGTGGTCACTGGTCATCTCAATACCAAAGCGCATGCGCAGCACCTTGGCTTCGCGTGGGGTCAGGCTGTCCAAAATGTCTTTCACAACATCGCGCAGGCCGGCTTGCATGGCTGCTTCCATGGGGGCGGTGTTGGCACCGTCCTCAATGAAGTCGCCCAAATGCGAATCGTCATCGTCACCAATGGGTGTTTCCATCGAGATCGGCTCTTTGGCGATCTTCATGATCTTGCGAATCTTGTCTTCAGGAATCTCCATGCGCTCGGCCAGTACCGACGCATCGGGCTCAAAACCAAACTCTTGCAGATGTTGGCGGCTGATGCGGTTCATCTTGTTGATGGTTTCGATCATGTGCACCGGAATGCGAATGGTGCGCGCCTGGTCGGCAATGCTGCGCGTGATCGCCTGGCGAATCCACCAAGTGGCATAAGTCGAGAATTTGTAACCCCGGCGGTACTCAAACTTGTAAACAGCCTTCATCAGGCCAATGTTGCCCTCTTGAATCAAATCGAGAAACTGAAGGCCACGGTTGGTGTACTTTTTAGCAATCGAGATCACCAACCGCAAGTTGGCCTCGATCATTTCTTTTTTGGCCGCGCGTGACGAGTACTCGCCTTCGTTCATGCGCTTGTTGATGTCTTTGAGCTGGTCCAGCGGCACCACCACGCGGGCTTGCAGGTCGGTCAGTTTTTGCTGCAGATCTTGCACGGGCGGGACGTTGCGTCCCATCACCGCGCTCCATGGCTTGCCTGCAGCCGCTTGCTTTTCGATCCATTTCAGGTTGAGCAACTGGCTGGGCACTTTGTTGCCGTTTTTGTCGCGGCCACTGAAATCGGCAATGAAGTTCTCTTGCGGGTAGCCGCATTTGTCCACAATGATGCGGCGCAGTTCGCGCTCTTTCTTGCGGATGTCGTCCACCTGCGCGCGCACCATGTCACACAGCTTTTCAATGGCTTTGGCGGTGAAGCGAATTGACATCAGCTCGGCGCTCAAGGCGCTTTGGGCGCTGACGTAGTGCTGCGTGCCGTAGCCTTCTTTGTCGTAGATTTTGTGCACTTTCTCAAACAGATCGCGCAGGTTATCGTAACGGCTCAGGGCTTCTTTTTTCAGCTCTTCCAGCTTTTTGGTCAGCGCTTTGGAGCCGCCTTTTCCGTCGTCATCGTCTTCGGCATCAAATTCGTCAAAGTCTTCTTCGGCCACATAGTCATCGGCCTCGTTCGGGTTCGAGAAGCCATCCACGATGGTGGTGATGACGACTTTGCCTTCGCGAATGTCTTCACCCAATCGCAAAATTTCTGCAATGGTGGCGGGGGACGCACTGATGGCCTCCATCATCGCCATCAAGCCGCCTTCAATGCGCTTGGCAATTTCGATTTCGCCCTCGCGCGTCAGCAGCTCAACCGTGCCCATCTCGCGCATGTACATGCGAACCGGGTCGGTGGTGCGGCCAAACTCGCTGTCCACCGTGCTCAGGGCGGCTTCGGCGGCTTCTTCGGCTTCTTCTTCAGTCGCACCGGCAGGTGCGCTGTTGGTCAAAATCAAACTTTCAGCATCGGGCGTTTGCTCATACACCGCCACACCCAGGTCGTTCAGCGTGGTGATGACGGCTTCCATCGTCTCCGCGTCAATCAGCTTGTCGGGCAGATGGTCTGAGATTTCGCCGTGCGTCAGGTAGCCGCGCGTTTTGCCTAGTTTGATCAGCGCTTTGAGGCGCTGGCGGCGCTTGGCCATGTCTTCTTCCGACAAAATCGTGTCGTCCAAGCCAAACTCTTTCATCAGCGCGCGCTCTTTGGCTTTGCTGATTTTCATGCGCAGGGGTTTGACTTTTTCTCCGGTCACGATGGGCTCGCCCACCAAGTCGGCTTCAATGTCCGACATGTCGGCGTCATCGCTGCCTTTGTTGTCGGCCTCGGCTGACTTGGGCTTGCGGCCTCGTTTGGCACCCGTTTTGGGCGTCAGTTCTTCGGCCGCTTTGGCTGGGCGGCCCGGTTTCTTTTTGGCGTTGGCTTCGGCCAAAGCAGCAGCGGCTTCAGCGGCTTTTTTGGACTCGGGCGCTGCTTTGGCGGCACTGGGCTTGGCGACAATTTTGGAAGAAGGCACTGGTTTCACTTTCACTGGAATAACGGATGCTTTGACAGCGGACTTGGAAGCAGTTTCCTTGGCTGTCTTGACGACGACTTTGGGCTTGGCGGGCGCCTTGCCCACAGGTTTAGCAACTGGTTTGACCGATTTCTTGGCATTTTGAGCAGGCATTGGGAACCTCAGAACTTCAAAAACAACAAAAGAAAAGAGACGGGTGGAACATCCCAACCGCCAGACAGCACAGGCAAGCTAAACGCTGCAATCACGACACAATTCAAAAATGGATCAGAATTCGGCACCGCTTGGGCGCTTGGGCAATTGGGCACTCGGCTACTGCCTAGACCCTAGACCCTACCCATATCACAGACTTAACTGCAATCACATGCTGGGCAAATCACTGAATCTCAAGGGCAAGATGTCTGGGCGAACATTTGGTGTGCAGTCCTTGCGGTGATTTGGCTGGATGCGCTCGTATCGAACGGTGTCATGTTGTGGCCGGTACCGGAGGTGCTGCTGTCGCTCTTGCTTTGGGTAACTTTGGATTATACCTCGGAAATTGGAGTTTTCAAGGCGGTTTGAACCCTTGATTTTGGCTCACCCCGCCCGCATCCCCGCCTCCAGCGCCACCTTGCGCTGTTGCAATTCACGGTAACGCAGCAAGGCGCTGGGGTCGGCTTTGGAAGCTTCAATGGCCAGGGTTTGCTGGGTGTTGATGTGGTCAATGAGCATGCGGTTGACGAGTTGCCGCAGTTCTTGCTGGCTCTGGGCCTCAGCGATTTTTGCGTCGATATCGGCATGAATTTCGGGGCCAGACATGAGTTTCAAGGCCAGGTCTTCGCCCTCGTGGCCGCGCAAACCCTCGCGCAATGCGCCCCAGGGTTGCGCGCCATGCTCGTGGGCTTGCGTGTCCAGCCAGCTGAAAAGCACGCCATGCGGCGCGGGTTGGCCGCACAGCACGGCATGTTCTTCGCCTGACAGCTCGTTCCATGCGGCCATGTGGCCCAGTAACAGGCGCAGCGCGTGGTCGGCCCGGCTGGTGGGCAGGGCGCGCAGGTTGAGTCGTGAAGCGGTTTTGCCGGTTCGGTAGCCGTCTGAGGCATAGCCACCCTCATCTGGCCATGAAGGCGCGCCATACCCGTCTGACTTGCTTTTGTACGCGCCATTTTTAGACTTGCCGTATTTGCCCGGCTCGAACTTGCCAGAGTTTGATTTGGCTTGCGGCGGCACCCACAATTCCATCAATTCGCGGTTTTGCAATTGCACCAAGCCTGCAATTTCGGTGAGCAGCTGGCGTTTCAGGGCACCGTCAGGAATTTGCGACCACAGCGGCTTGGCATTGCTGGCCAACAGCGAACGGCCTTCCATGGTGTTCAGGTCGCAGCCGTCGCGCGCGGCATCAATCAAAAAGCGGCTCAAGGGCACGGCTTCTGAGATGTAGCGAGAAAACGCGTCTTTGCCGTTTTCGCGAATGAAGCTGTCGGGGTCGTGGTGAGGCGGCAAAAATAAAAATTTGACGTTCCGCACGTCAGTGGCAAAGGGCAGGGCGGCGTCCAGCGCTTTGCGGGCAGCGCGTCGGCCCGCGCTATCGCCGTCAAAGCTGAACACAACCGAATCGGTGAAGCGAAACAGTTTTTGCACATGGTCGTTGGTGCAGGCCGTGCCCAAGGTGGCCACGGCGTTGGCAAATCCCAGTTGCGCTAGCGCCACCACGTCCATGTAGCCTTCGGTGACCAATGCAAAACCGAGTTCGCGCAGGGCTTGGCGGGCTTCAAACAGGCCATAAAGCTCGCGGCCTTTGCTGAAAACGGGTGTTTCGGGCGAGTTCAGATACTTTGGCTTTTCATCACCCAAAACCCGCCCACCAAAGCCAATGCACTCGCCTTTGACATTGCGAATCGGGAACATCACCCGGTCGCGAAAGCGATCGTACCGTTTTTCGTTTTGGCTGTCTGCTTGGCCGTCGGCGTTGCCATCGGTGTTCAAAATGACCAGGCCGCTTTCGACCAGCAGCGGGTCGTCGTAATGCGGGAACACGCTGGCCAGACTGCGCCAGCCCATGGGCGCGTAGCCCAGGCCAAACTGCTTGGCAACTTCGCCGCTGACGCCACGGCCTTTGAAATACTCAATCGCGCGGGGCGATTCCTTCAACTGGTTGCGGTAGGCTTCGCCCGCTTTTTCCAGCACGTCGTTCAGGGTTGACTGCTTTTGTCGCTGCTCTTGCGCGCGTGCCCGGTCTTGGGGCGAAGCGTCGTCTTCCGGGACTTGCAGGCCGTACTGCTGGGCCAGGTCTTTGACGGCCTCCACAAAGTTCATGCCCGCGTGTTCCATCAAAAAACCGATGGCATTGCCGCTTTTTCCGCAGCCAAAGCAATGGAAAAACTGCTTGGACGGGCTGACGCTGAAGGAGGGCGATTTTTCGCCATGAAACGGGCACAGGCCCATGAAATTGGCACCGCCTTTTTTCAGCTGAACGTAGCGCCCGACGATGTCCACCACGTCGGCGCGGGCTAACAGCTCTTGAATGAAGGTTTGGGGTATGGACACAGCAGATATTGTCGCCCACGTGAAGGGCGCAAGGGATCAGGTTGGCGGGTGCGAACGTTGGGGGGAACGATGTCCAGCCGGGATCAGTCGCCCATCACCACGCCTTCACGGCGCGGGTCGGCCCCGCCAAACCAGATCGGTTGTCCGTGCGCCTGGCCCCGTGTGATGGCTTGAAGGCCGCTGGTCAGCGGTAGCTCCAGCACGTCGTGTTGGCGGGCTTTCAGGGCGTTCACCGTGGCGCTGGGGAAGCGCGTTGCTTCGAGTACTGTCGGGCCGTTTTGCGATGCAAAATTGGGCAGGTTGATGGCCTGCTGCGGCGTGAGGCCCCAGTTCAAAATGCCGTAGATGGTTTTGGCGGTGTAGTGAATGATGAGCGCGCCGCCAGGGCTGCCGCCGCTCATCACCAATTGGCCACTGGCTTTGTCAAACGCCAAGGTTGGCGACATGCTGGAGCGTGGTCGTTTGCCCGGTTGCACTCGGTTGGCGACCAATGCGCCCGCTGCATCACGCGGCACAAAACTGAAGTCGGTGAGTTCATTGTTCAGCAAAAATCCGCCTTTCATCCCAGGGTAGACGTTGACCATTTGGCGTGAGCCAAAGCCGTCTTCAATCGTCGTGGTCATGGCAATGGCATTGCCCGCTGCATCGACGATGGAAATGTGCGAGGTGCCGTGTTCGACCTGGTCTGGCATGGGTGCGAAACTGGTGGGGCGACCCGCTGGGTTGCCAGGTTTGGCGACTTTCATGCTGTTGGAGCTGGGTGCTTGCCCGATGAGGCGGGCCCGGTCTGCCAGGTAAACGGGGTCTAGCAAACTCATCCAGGTGCCAGCTGGTGGCTGCACAAAATCAGGGTCGCCAAGGTACTGGGCGCGGTCTGCAAAAGCCAGGCGGGCGGCCTCGGTGTACAGGTGCAGCCAATCGGCGCTGGGCACCGGGTTGTGCGGGTCGCCTTGCAATTTGAAGGTGGCTGCGCTGGTGTGGTTGAGCAGGCCAAGGATTTGCCCAATGGCAATGGCGCCTGAGCTGGGGGGTGGAAATCCGCACAGTCGGTAGTCGCGGTGGCTGGGTGCGTTGGTTTGCGAGTCACCGGCTTGGTTCACCCGGTAATCATGGCAAAGCGGGGCGCGTTGAATGGGGCGGTAATCTTTCAAGTCAGCGCTGCTCAAACTGCCAGGGTTGCTGGGGTGCAGGCGAACCTTGTCCACCATCGCTTGGGCAATATCGCCTTCGTGCAATGCAACCGCGCCGTTTTGCGCAATGTTTTTCAAAATTTCAGCCAAGGCGGGGTTTTTGAGAACGTGGCCGATGGGGTGCGGCTGGCCATCAGCTTGGTAAAAGTAGGCGGCGGCGACCGGGTCCTTTTTAAGATCCAACTCTGTTGCCAGTAGCGTGTGTAGGCGGGGGCTGACTTTGAAACCGTTTTGCGCCAAGACAATAGCGGGTTGAAACAAGTCGGCCCATGGCAATTTGCCATGCTTTTGATGCGCCATTTCCAGCATGCGCACCGTGCCGGGCACGCCCACTGCTCGCCCGCCAACAATGGCTTGTTTGGTCGGCATGGGTTTGCCGTCTGCGGTCAAAAACAGGTTTTCTGTCACGCCGGCGGGTGCCGTTTCGCGGCCGTCGAAGGCTTCTACTGTTTTGCCGTCAAAGTGCATTAAAAACGCACCGCCGCCAATGCCGCTGCTTTGCGGCTCAACCAGGGTCAACACCATTTGAACGGCGACGGCGGCGTCAATCGCGTGGCCGCCTGCTTTTAAAACCCGGTAACCGGCGTCGGTGGCCAGTGGATTGGCAGCGGCCACGGCAAAGCGGGTTGTGGCCCAGCCTGGTTTCTCGGTGTAGCCAGACGCGGCCTCGGGCGGGGCCGATGGGCTGTAACTGAACCCGCTGGTTGCGTAGTTGCCAGGGGCTGCGCAGCCCGCCAGCAGAATAACGCAGGCTGTCAAAAGTTGCGCGGTGGCGCTGGCTTGGCGCAGGTTTGGAGTCTGTTCGCGAAGCTGAGTTTTCATGGTGCCTTCAATGGTGAGTGGCACCATGGTAGCTGTCTGCACGCCAATTGGCGATAGGATCAAAATGCTATGAAATAGATAGCAAGCTATTGATATTATTCGAGAGCTAGAGGCCGATTTTGTTCGTATTTTGAACGTTTTTAGAGAAAAAGAACCTGCAGGTTCTTTTTTCATTTTAAGGGCGTTTTTGCCAGCCTAGCGCGGTGCCAAGCGAATCGCACCATCCAGGCGAATCACTTCGCCGTTGAGCATGTCATTCTCGATGATGTGAATTGCCAGCTTGGCGTAGTCTTCAGGCGTGCCCAGGCGCGACGGAAATGGCACACTGGCAGCCAGCGAGTCTTGTACCTCTTTGGGCATGCCAAACATCATGGGTGTGCCAAAAATTCCGGGGGCAATCGTCATGTTGCGAATGCCGTTGCGAGCCAAATCACGGGCGATGGGCAATGTCATGCCAACAATGCCGCCTTTGGACGCGCTGTAGGCAGCCTGGCCAATTTGGCCATCATAGGCAGCGACCGACGCGGTAGAAATCATCACACCGCGCTCGCCCGTGGCTTCGGGTTCGTTTTTGCACATGGCGTCAGCCGCCAGCCGAATCATGTTGAAGCTGCCTATCAGGTTGACCGTGATGGTTTTGCTGAACACGGCCAGCGAATGGGCGCCGCTTTTGCCGACGGTTTTTTCCGCTGGGGCAATGCCCGCGCAATTGACCAAACCCATCAGTTTGCCCATGGACACGGCCTTGGCCACCACCGCCTGGCCGTCGGCCTCTTGGCTTACGTCGCACTTGACGAAGGCACCGCCAATGTCTTTGGCAATCGCCTCACCTTTTTCAACCTGCATGTCGGCAATCACCACACGGGCGCCTTTGGCAGTCAGCATGCGGGCAGTGCCTTCACCTAAACCCGAAGCGCCACCTGTGACGATAAAAATTTTGCCTGCGATGTCCATGGTGAAAAGTCCTTAAATTGAATAGAAACGGGAAAAGAGATCTGGAAAAACGCGCCTTTGAGCAGAAGGCAAATTGCTCCAAAAGGCCATTGGGGGCGAATCATTCAATTATCTCGCATGCGGGTGCGTCCGCTGCCTGCCGCTGGCCCGGTAGACGTGGGTGGCCATCGCGGCGGCCCGTCATGCCCGCGCGAGTGGCACAGGAAGGTTGATAGTTCTTTGCTGCTATAATTTGGGTTGACTAGATATTCTCTGAAATCTGTTTTCAGACAATTTTTCAGGCGCGTAGCTCAGCTGGTTAGAGCACCACCTTGACATGGTGGGGGTCGATGGTTCGAGTCCATTCGCGCCTACCAATTCCTTCTTTAGCACTGTAAATTCTCGGTTTTCGAGGGTAAACCTTTGTGCTTCGCAGAATTGGTATTCCCTAAAATGTGTTGCAGTGCAATAGCTTTTTTTCACTGAAAGAGCAGCATGCTTTGTGGGCTCTTTTCATAGCGGATTGCTTTGGCGTTGGGCCATCGACATTCGGGAAACTCTTCACCATGCAAAATAAAAAAACAACAGACACTAAAAATGCCAAGCGGATCATTAAAAAATACCCGAATCGCCGCTTGTACGACACCGACACCTCGGCCTACATCACCTTGTCCGAGGTGAAACGCCTGGTGATGGAGCGCGAAGCCTTTGTGGTGCGCGACGCCAAAACCAGTGAAGACCTGACCCGTAGCATCTTGCTGCAAATTATTCTTGAAGAAGAGGCCAACGGCTCGCCCATGTTTTCAGCCGATGTACTGGCCAACGTGATTCGCACTTACGGCCACGCCATGCAGGGTTTCATGGGCGGGTACCTTGAAAAAAGCATGCAAGCCGTGATGGAAATGCAGACGCGTTTGGGCGACCAGTCGGCCCAACTGACACCCGAAATCTGGTCGCAATTTTTGAATCTTCAGTCACCCGCCATGCAGGGCCTGGTGAGCAAAAATATCGAGCAATCCACCAGCATGTTCTCGCAATTGCAGGAGCACATGCAAAAGCAAACCGAGCAAATGCTGGGCACATTTGGAGTCAAGCGCTGAAGGTTTTCAATCAATTGCTGCATTTGCGTGACCCAAGCGCGCCATGCACTGGCCTGAACGCTGAGAAGGAAGCTGGGACCAAAGCTCGGAAGAAAGCTGGGACAATAGCGCCATGAGCGAAGTTTTGTCCCCGCCGCCCGCGTTGTCTGGCATGCCCCCCATCCCCAAAATACCCAAGGTCGGGTTTGTCAGCCTGGGTTGTCCCAAAGCCCTGACCGATTCAGAGCTGATCTTGACGCAATTGAGCGCCGAAGGCTACCTGACGTCCAAGACGTTTCAGGGCGCAGACCTGGTCATTGTCAACACCTGTGGCTTCATTGACGACGCGGTGAAAGAAAGCCTGGACACGATTGGCGAAGCGCTGGCTGAGAATGGCCGCGTGATCGTCACGGGTTGCCTGGGTGCCAAAACGGTCGCGGGCGCAGCGGGTGGCGCAGACGTCAACCTGGTGCGCCAAATGCACCCCAGCGTGCTGGCCGTGACAGGCCCGCACGCGACGCAAGAGGTGATGGATGCGGTGCATTTGAACTTGCCCAAACCGCATGACCCATTTGTTGACTTGGTGCCGAACCCTGCCACCAATTCGTTTGGCGTGGCGGGCATCAAGCTCACCCCAAGGCATTACGCCTACCTGAAAGTCAGCGAAGGCTGCAATCACCGTTGCACGTTTTGCATCATTCCGTCGATGCGTGGCGACCTCGTGTCGCGCCCGATTGGTGACGTTTTGAATGAAGCGCGCGCCCTGTTTGAAGGCGGCGTGAAAGAACTGCTGGTGATCAGCCAAGACACTTCGGCTTATGGCGTAGACGTGAAGTACCGCACCGGCTTTTGGGATGGCAAACCCATCAAAACCCGCATGCTGGACTTGGTGCAGGCGCTGGGTGACATTGCCGAGCCGTTTGGTGCCTGGGTGCGTTTGCATTACGTGTACCCGTACCCGAGTGTGGACGACGTGCTGCCGCTGATGGCCACTGGCCGGGTATTGCCCTACCTGGACGTGCCTTTGCAGCACAGCCACCCGGACGTATTGAAGCGCATGAAACGCCCCGCCAGTGGCGAAAGAAACCTCGAGCGCATTCAGCGCTGGCGCGAAATTTGCCCTGAAATCGTGATTCGCAGCACCTTCATCGCTGGCTTTCCTGGCGAGACCGAAGCCGAGTTTTCGCATCTGCTGGATTTCATGAAAGAAGCCCAAATCGACCGCGCAGGCTGCTTTGCCTACAGCCCCGTGAGCGGCGCCGTTGCCAACGACATTGGTGGCATGCTGGCCCCCGAACTGCGTGAAGAACGCCGCGCCCGGTTCATGGCCGTGGCCGAAGCCGTGTCGGCCGCCAAATTGCAAAAGCGCATCGGCGCGACGATGCAGGTGTTGATCGACTCAGCCCCCGGCATGGGCAAAAAAGGCGGCATTGGCCGCACCTATGCCGACGCGCCAGAGATTGACGGCACAGTCAAACTGTTGCCGCCGGAGAAAATCAGCAAAACCCTCAAAGTTGGCGAATTCACCCGCGCCCGCATTGTCGGCACCCAAGGCCATGACCTAGTGGCCTTGCCGATTTGAAAAGAACCGCGTGGAATTTGGGGAATTCAATTTCATGCGGACAAAAAAAAGCGGCGATGACCCAAGTTTTTGCCGCTTATTCATTAACATCAAATTCCCTTTAGAAATTCATTTGTCGGGATGCAGTGCAAGGCCGTCGTGTCATGTTGGGCCGGAGCAATACATGAGTATTGCGAGGATTTGCAACGCAGCAATGCGCCCGAAAAATGGATTTATGAAGGGGATTTTGGTGCCCAGGAAGGGACTCGAACCCCCACGAAGTTACTCGCTAGTACCTGAAACTAGTGCGTCTACCAATTCCGCCACCTGGGCATCTCAGGAAAGAAGGAGATTGTATCAAAAATATGAACCAAATCAGCGGCTTGCTAGACGAAATTGAAGGAAGCATTCAGGGTCATCGCGATGGCCATGGCTTTGTTTCCCGCGACGACGGCGGGCCCGACATATACCTGCCGCCCAATGAAATGCGCGCGGTTTTGCACAAGGACCGGGTCAAAGCCCGCATCGTGCGCAGTGACCGCAAAGGCCGCCCCGAGGGCCGCGTGGTCGAGATCATCGAGCGCCCACCGCAACCCATCATTGGTCGGCTACTGCAAGAAAGCGGCATCTGGCTGGTGGCACCCGAAGACAAGCGCTACGGCCAGGATGTTCTGATTCCCAAAGGCGCCACGGGCGACGCCAAGGCGGGCCAAGTGGTGGTGGTTGAACTGGTCGAGCCGCCTGCGCTGTTTGGCCAACCGGTGGGCCGCGTCAAAGAAGTTCTGGGCGAGATTGACGACCCCGGCATGGAGATTGAAATTGCTGTGCGCAAATACAGCGTGCCGCATGAGTTTTCGGACGCCTGCATTGCCTTGGCGCGTACCTTGCCAGACAAGGTCTTGCCGGGCGACAAGAAGAACCGCATCGACCTGACGGACATTCCGCTGGTGACGATTGACGGTGAAGATGCCCGCGACTTTGACGACGCGGTGTACTGCGAGCCGGCCACCCAAGGCCGGGGCAAATCGGCCGTCAAAGGCTGGCGTCTGCTGGTGGCCATTGCCGATGTGAGCCATTACGTGGCCACTGGCTCAGCCATTGATGTGGACGCCTATGACCGCGCCACCAGCGTTTATTTTCCGCGTCGAGTCATTCCGATGTTGCCTGAAAAGCTGTCCAACGGTCTGTGCTCATTGAACCCGCAGGTCGAGCGCCTTTGCATGGTGTGCGACATGTTTGTGACGGCGCAGGGCGAAGTGTCGGCCTACCAGTTTTACCCGGCCGTCATGTTCAGCCATGCGCGCTTCACCTACACCGAAGTTGCCGCCATTTTGGCCAACACCAAAGGGGCAGAAGCGGCGCGTCGCAAAGACCGGGTGGGTGATTTGATGAACCTGCACGACGTTTATTCGGCGCTACTGACGTCACGCAACCGGCGCGGCGCGGTTGATTTTGAAACGGTAGAGACGCAAATCATTTGCGACGACAGCGGGCGGATTGAAAAAATCGTGCCGCGCACCCGCAATGACGCCCACAAGCTGATTGAGGAGGCCATGCTGGCCGCCAACGTTTGCAGCGCAGACTTTATTTTGCAAAGCAAGCACGCTGGTTTGTACCGCGTGCACGAAGGCCCAACCCCTGAAAAGCAGGAAACCCTGCGGGCTTACCTGAAGGCCACCGGCGTGGGATTGTCTATCAGCGACGACCCCAAACCGGGTGAATTTCAGGCGATTGCAGCGGCCACCAAAGACCGCCCCGATGCGCAGCAGATTCATTCGATGCTGTTGCGCAGCATGTCGCAGGCCATTTACACGCCCATCAACGCGGGGCACTTTGGCTTGGCGTTTGATGCCTACACGCACTTCACCAGCCCAATTCGGCGCTACCCGGACTTGCTGGTGCACCGCGTCATCAAGTCCATTCTGACCAAAACCAAGTACCAGTTGCCAGATTTGCCAACCCCGGGTGAGGCTCATGCCAAGCTCTCGCGGCGTTTGGAAAAAAATCTGGCTTCCAAGGTCAAAGAGCCCGGCCAAAAGCCCAAAAAAGTCAGCGCCGACAACCTGGCCTGGCAAGCCGCCGGTTTGCATTGCAGCGCCAATGAACGCCGCGCCGATGAGGCCAGCCGCGATGTTGAAGCTTGGCTCAAATGCAAGTACATGCGCGAGCATTTGGGTGAGGAATATGGCGGCGTAGTCACCTCGGTCACCACCTTTGGCATTTTTGTCACGCTGGACGCGATGTATGTCGAAGGGCTGGTGCACATCACCGAACTGGGCGGCGAGTATTTCCGCTTTGACGAGGCGCGTCAAGAACTTCGCGGTGAGCGCTCTGGCATTCGCTATGCGATTGGCTCCAGGGTGCAAATTCAGGTCAGCCGGGTCGATTTGGATGGCCGAAAAATCGACTTCCGAATGGTGCGCGAAGGCGAGGAGTTGCTGAAGGGTGCGATGCGCGACAAAGGCCTCTCGCGTGAGGCAGGCCCGCGTGATTCAGGTCTGCGCGATGCCAGCGCACGCGACGGCGGCAGCCGCGATGGATTGCCTCGCCCCGGTGGACGCCGAGAGGCTGGCCGGATGGATTCCCCCATGGGCAAGGCCTCGCGTCCCTCTCGTAAATCACCCGGCGCGGCCTCGCGGGCGTCTAAATCCGCAGGTTCGGCGGCCAAGACCAGTGGCAAAGGGAAAGAGCGCAGCGGCAAGGCGCGCCGTCGCACCTGAGGCAGGGCAGTCTAAGCCCATCGATTTGAATTTTTGAACCCAATTCACAGGAGATTTTCTAAATGACACAAAAATCCAAAGTCGCCATCGTCACTGGCGCGGGCACGGGTGTGGGCAAAGCGGCCGCACTGGCCTTGCTTGAAGACGGTTACCAGGTCGTCTTGGCGGGCCGTCGGTCAGAGCCCTTGGCGGAAGTCCTGGCGCAGTGCAGTGCGGCTGCCCGCCCGCGCGGCTTGGCGGTGCCAACTGATGTGTCAGACCCCGAATCGGTCAAGGCGCTATTTGATACAGCGGTCAAAGCGTTTGGCCGGGTTGATGTGGTGTTCAACAACGCGGGCGTCAGCGCGCCAGGCATCCCCCTGGAAGACTTGACTCTGGCGCAATGGAAAAACGTGGTGGACATCAACCTGACCGGCGTGTTTCTGTGCATTCAGCAAGCATTTCGGGTGATGAAGTCGCAAACCCCTAGGGGTGGGCGCATCATCAACAACGGGTCGATTTCAGCCACCACGCCGCGCCCCAATTCAATTGCCTACACCTCCACCAAACATGGGGTGAAGGGTTTGACCAAAACCGCCGCCCTGGATGGCCGCAAGTACGACATTGCCGTGGGGCAAATCGACATCGGCAATGCGGCCACCGAAATGGCGCAGCGCATGGCCACAGGTGTGCAACAGGCCAATGGAGAAATCGCCATTGAACCCTTGATGGACGTGAACATTGTGGGTCAATCGGTGCTGTACATGGCCAATTTGCCGCTGGAGGCGAATGTGCTTTTTCACACCGTGATGGCAACCAAAATGCCATTTGTAGGGCGTGGGTGACCGGTTTTTTGAAAGTTTAATGCAGGATAGGGATTTGCTATAAAATATATAGCAAACTATTGAATTAAATCGAGAGCTAGAGCACTATTTTTATCGCATTTTGACGTTTTGGCGTGCTTTGGGGAAAAGTCATATCACCAGTGATATGACTTTTCAAAATTGAGTCCAAAGTCGTGGGGCTTCTGCACGCAGGATCCGCAGTCAAAACAGAAGTCAACACAGCCGTCAAAACACGCGTTTCCTTTCCCCGCAAAGCTCAAATTTTCAGCCTGTCTGCTAACCCCGATGCCGTCAAGGTCGGGCCGTCGTCAGGCCAATCATCAGCGGTTTGGCCGTGGGCAAAAACCGCTTCGCAGGCAGCTTCATAGGCCGCGTTGTAGGCCGCTTGGTTGGCCGCATTGGCAAAAGCCAGTCCACCGTTGGGGTTGAGCCTTGCGTAGCGCGCCAAACAGGCTCCTACTATGCCTGCCAGCACGTCGCCGGTGCCCGCCGTGGCCAGTTTGGCATTGCCCGTGGGGTTGATGGTTGGTGCCATGCCAGGTGCGGCGACCACGGTGCCCGACCCTTTCAGAGCCACGGTGCAACGCCATTGGTCGGCCAGGGTCTGTGCGGCGTGTACTCGGTCGTGCTGCACCGCTGCGGTGGTGGTTTTCAGTAAGCGAGCGGCCTCCAGCGGGTGTGGGGTCAAAATCGTGTGCAAGCCTCGGGTGGCGCGGTCAAGCAAGCCACTTTGCAATTCAGCACTTTCAGCGATAGCGTTGAGTCCGTCTGCGTCAATGACGGCGTGGGCATCACTTTGCAAAATATGCGTCAGGGGGCCGTGCAGCGCGTTGCCGCCGCCACATCCGAAAACGACGGTCATCGATTTCAAATGGAGCGTGTTCAAGGCCCTGAACATCAGCTCTGGCTGCAATGGATGGACAGACAACGCGGCAGTGTCATCTGCGTCGCCTTTCCCATTCCCATCGATCAACGAGACAAAAACCCGACCCGCGCCAAAATGCAGCGCCGCTTGCGCCGCCAGCAGCGCAGCGCCCGTCATGCCCGGTGCTCCACCCACCACGGCGACGTCGCCAAAACTGCCTTTGTGCGACGCATGGTCACGCAGGTTCGCCCTGGGCGGCCCTAATAGCCAGGCGCAGGGCTCTGCTGCCGTAGCGATGTTCAGCGTGTCCAGCCAAATGTCGCCACACTGATCTCGTCCGCTGGCGGTGAACAACCCGGGCTTCAGGGTAAGCAGGCTCAAAGTGGCAAAGGCGCGCACCGCTTGTTGGGCGGCGGCGCCAGTGTCGGCGCTCAGACCCGTCGGCAGATCAACGGCCAAAACCCGGCTGGCGGATTGGTTCAGGCAGTCGATCCACTGCGCCATGCGCGGCGCGATGGGGGCAGCCCTCTGCTGGGCACCTAAACCGAATATCGCATCAACGCCAAAATCAAAATTTGCCGGGGGTTCGGTGGCAAATTCGACGCCAGCATCGATGGCGCGTTGGCGAGATCTAGCTGCATCAGCGGGTACGCGGTCTACATCAGCGGGTAAGCTGGAAGCATTCGCGGGTACGCTGGCGGTATCTCCCAGCCAAGTCACCACAGGCGTTTTTCCCCATTGCTTCAAATGCAGCGCCGCTTCTAGCCCATCACCGCCGTTGTTACCTGGGCCACAGGCAAGCCAAATGGTCTGGGCGTGGGGTGCTAGTGCCATCGCAAGGCGGGCCGTTGCCAAGCCTGCGCGTTGCATCAACGCGTGCGCGGGCAGACTGGCCTTGGCAGATTGTTCGATCAAACGCGTTGCGGAGGAATTGAAAAGCGCCTGTCGGGCCGCGCCGAACCTGCCGGACTGAGGCAAAACCAACAAGGGACTCGATCTGGGCGGCTGGGTCAACATCCCGCCATTTGACCCGAAACCCGCCAAACGCTCTACAACTTCAGTCGTGCCAGCCCAAACCCGGTCAAGTCGATACCAGGTTGGCGCTTGGCGACCAGGTCAGCCAAGCCCCGACCTGAACCGCAGCTCAAAGCCCATCCGCTAGAGCCATGGCCCAAGTTGAGCCAAAGGCCAGGCACGCCGCTGGGCCCGATCACCGGCGGGCCATCGGGCAACATGGGGCGAGCGCCTTTCCAGACCTGAACGCCGCCAGACTGACTGGCCGCGCCCGGAAACCAGTCGTGCAAGACCTTGTACAAAGTTTGAACCGACGCGTTGCGGTGCTTCGCCAAGCTGCCACCGATTTCAGCGCTGCCCGCCACCCTGACCCGATTGCCCAAACGCGAAATGGCGACTTTGTAGCGTTCGTCCATCACCGCGCTGCGGGGTGCGTTCAAGGGTTCGCGGATGGACGCACTCACTGAATAACCATAAATTGCGGCCAAAGGCAGCTTCAACCCCACCCCTTTGAGAAGGTGTGCAGACGCCACACCTGCGCAAAGCACCGTGGCATCAAAGTGGCGGGCAGCGGTTTCGCCGGCCACCCAAACGGCGGCCCCATTGGAATGGTTAATTTGTGCGATGGTGGTGTTGAAGGCGAACTTCACGCCCAGGCGCTGTGCTTCGGTCTTGAGCAGCAAAGCGAATTGGCGGCAGTTGCCGACTTCGTCATCCGGCAGGTGAATCGCGCCAAAAAATGGTGTGTCGGGGTTCAGGGCGGGCTCAATGGCGCGGGCTTTGGCCATGTCCAATTCGCTGAACGCCACGCCCGCGTCGCGCAACACCTGCAAGCTGTTGTTCACCATGTCGCGGTCACTTTGCGAGCGCAACAGCACCATGTAGCCCTCGCTGCGGTCGTACTCCAGGCGCAAATCGGCCGTCAGTTGGTGCAAGCGTTCGCGACTGTAAAAGGCCAGGCGCTGCAACTGTGTCCGGTTGGCCAGGTAAGTCTCGGGGCGACAGGCCTTGAACCAGCGCCACATCCAAGCCAAGTCGTTTTGGGTCAGCGGCATAGACAACTTGACTGGCGCGTGCCGACTGAATAAGTGGGAGATCACCTTCAGCGGCATGCCGGGTGCTGCCCACGGTGTCACGTAGCCTGGCGCGACCAATCCGGCATTGGCAAAACTGGTTTCTTCGGCGGCGGCGCCACGGCGTTCAAAAACTGTGACTTCGTGGCCATCCTGGGCCAGCTCAAACGCGGTGGTGATGCCTATGATGCCGGCACCGATGACTGCAATCCTCATGGGTTCCCTGAATTTTTGTTGTTTTGCACCTGCAGTGGGCGCAAAAAGGCCTTTGAACGCTATTTAGAGCTGTTCCAAGCTATGCAAATTGTAGCAACTTCTCAACCTCAAGGGCGATGTTCAGAACCGCGTCATCACGCAAGGCGCTGGCCCAAACCATCAAACCCACTGGCAGCTCGTCTGGCGCATGGCAGGGTATTGAAATGGCGCAGCCGTCCAGCAAATTGACCACGCTGGTGTTGCGAAGCAGCAGCCCGTTCACCTTAAAAAAGGCCTCGTCTCGCTCTAAGCCAGGTGCCACACTGGCGATTGGCGCAGCGACTATGGGCACCGTGGGCGACAAAACGGCGTCAAACCTGTTGATCGCATGGTTCATTCGCGCTATCCAGTCGCGTCTGGCGGACACCAGCGCAAAGTATTGCCGAGCGCTGAAGTCGCTGCCTCGCATGATTCGCGCCAACACCCGAGGGTCGTATCCGTCAGAATGCTTTTGCAGCAGTGTGTGATGCCACCCGTAGCTTTCTGCGCCTGAAAAACCGCCAGCATCATTCAAGTCAGGCAGTTCGGCCAGTTCTGGCAAATTAATTTCAACAATTTCAGCGCCGCATGTGGTCAAAAGCGTCAGCGTGCGCTGCCAAGCCGCTGCGACGGTCGCGTCCATGTCGTCCTGCATCAGGGGCTTGACGATTGCCATCCGGTAGCTGGACAACGGGGCGTGGGTGCGCGTCACACGTCCGCCTGACAAGATTTCATGGGCCAGCATGGCATCTTGCACATTGCGCGTGACGGCGCAAACCGTGTCCAATGTGGTAGACAGCGGCAACGCCCCGTCTGTGCTGACCAATCGGGCGGTGCTCTTAAAGCCCACAATGCCGTTCAGCGCTGCAGGTATTCGAATGGAGCCGCCCGTGTCAGACCCCAAGCCGATGTGGGCCGCACCGGTTGCCACAGACACAGCCGCCCCAGACGACGAGCCTCCCGGGATTCGTGGCGTGTCGGGCGAATGCGCATTGGAGGGCGTACCAAAGTGAGGGTTGACTCCAACCCCGGAATAGGCAAATTCCGACATATTAGTGCGCCCCAGCACAATGCCGCCCGCTGCTTTGAGCCGAGCCACCGCTGGGCAATCTGCAAGTGCGGGCGGTGCGCCTTGCAGCACCTTGGAGCCGGCGGCTGTGGTTTGACCTGCAATGTCGAATAAGTCTTTCACCGACACCGCAAGACCACGCAAGTCAGAAGCCGACCACTGGGGCGCTAAAACGCTGGCCCGGGCCTCATTGAACATGGTTTTGAGAAAAACCTTGTCGCACCGGTCAGACTCGGCTATGGCAATGGACTTTTCCATTTCCTGTGCAGGCGAGGATTTGCCTAATTGAAAGGATTGGGCAAGTTCCAGGCAACCCGACAGGTTTCTGGTGCGGCCAGCCGGGCCTGAGCGGCTTAACCCCGGGTCAGCTGGGCGATGGGACTGGGAGATAGTCCCGGACTTGGGATGCGCAGGGGCGGGTTTGGAAGGGGTGGTCATGCTATACTCCTTGGGTTTTGCAGAGTGAGGTTTTGCCTCTTTCGGCGGACAAATCACAAACCAGTCCCATCAAGGTGTTGGCACCTTGGCTGAGGTAGTTCAATTTTGACTCCTCTTTCAAGGTTCCCGATTTCGGGCTGGATTTTAGACCCAACCTTTGGAGTTCATTTATGTCAGTTACCATGCGCGAAATGCTGGAAGCCGGTGTCCATTTCGGTCACCAAACCCGTTTCTGGAACCCCAAGATGGCACCGTTCATCTTCGGTCACCGAAACAAAATTCACATCATCAACCTGGAAAAATCGCTGCCGATGTTCCAGGAAGCGTCCAAATTCGTCAAGCAGTTGACAGCCCGTCGAGGTACGGTTTTGATGGTGGGCACAAAACGCCAAGCCCGCGAAACCGTTGCGGCTGAAGCCCAACGCGCCGGTGTTCCTTTTGTTGACCAACGCTGGCTGGGTGGCATGCTGACGAACTTCAAAACCGTCAAAACCTCCATCAAACGCCTCAAGGAAATGAAAGTTCAGCAAGAGGCTGGGCTGGACGCCATGAGCAAAAAAGAACAGCTGATGTTCGCCCGCGAAATTGCCAAGTTGGAAAAAGACATTGGCGGCATTCAGGATATGAATGCACTGCCCGATGCCATTTTTGTGATCGACGTCGGTTTTCACAAAATTGCGGTGCTGGAAGCCAAAAAACTGGGTATTCCCCTGATTGGCGTGGTGGACTCCAACCATTCTCCAGAAGGCATTGATTACGTCATTCCAGGCAATGACGACTCTTCTAAAGCGGTGACCTTGTATGCCCGTGGTATTGCAGACGCAATCCTTGAAGGCCGAGCCAACGCTGTGGACGATGTGGTGAAAGCGGTTGCTGCGGCTGAGCCCGGCGACGAATTCGTTGAAGTCAATGAGGCGGCTGCCTGATTGGTGTTGCGACTTGGCCCATGGCTAAAAAAGGGGCTGTTCGCCCCTTTTTTTTCAGGTTGGGATCAATTCAATCTAATATTTAAGAGTTTTAAGGAAATACAAAATGGCAGCAATTACTGCAAGCATGGTCGCCGAATTGCGCGGCAAAACCGACGCGCCCATGATGGAGTGCAAGCGTGCCCTGACCGAAGCCGACGGCGACTTGGCGAAAGCTGAAGAAATCTTGCGGGTCAAGTTGGGAAGCAAAGCCGGCAAAGCAGCAGGCCGTGTGACGTCTGAAGGTGTAGTCACCTGCGCTATGACAGCCGCTGGTGGTGCATTGCTCGAAGTGAACTGCGAGACTGATTTCGTCACTAAAAGCGACAGCTTTTTGGGCATGGCCAATGCGGCTGTCGGGTTGATTGCCAAACACAATCCTGCCGATGTGGCGGCATTGGGTGGCTTGCCTTACTCGCAAGACGGCTTTGGGCCTACGCTGGAAGATGTTCGCAAGGGCCTGGTCGGAAAAATTGGCGAGAACATGAGTTTTCGCCGTTTCAAGTATTTTGCAAAAGACGTCAAGGTGGCCTCCTACCTGCATGGCACGCGAATTGGCGTGGTGGTTGAATTCGACGGTGACGAGGCCGCTGCCAAAGACGTAGCAATGCACGTCGCAGCCATGAAGCCGGTGGCACTGTCCAGCGCTGACGTCCCCGCTGAACTCGTCGCACGTGAACGGTCGGTGGCTGTGGCTAAAGCTGCAGAGGATGCCGCTATGGCGACCGCTGCAGGCAAAGCAGTGCAGTCCGCTGAAATTGTGACTAAACGTGTTGAAGGCGGCGTTCTGAAGTTTTTGAAGGAAGTGTCGTTGTTCAACCAAGCTTTCGTGAAAAACGACAAGCTGTCGGTTGAGCAAATGCTGAAGTCCGCCAACACAACGGTCAAGTCTTTCACGCTGTTTGTGGTGGGCGAAGGGATCGAGAAAAAGGTCGATGACTTTGCAGCAGAAGTGGCTGCAACGGTTGCGGCGGCAGCCAAGCCTGCGGCGTGAACCTGTTTTTTTTGCTGATCCCATAACTAGGAGCCCGTCATGCCATCGACCAAACCAGCCTACAAGCGCATTTTGCTCAAGCTGTCCGGCGAGGCATTGATGGGTGACGACCAATTCGGTATCAACCGCGACACCATAGTCCGTATGGTGGACGAAGTCGCTGAAGTGACCCGTTTAGGGGTGGAAGTAGCGGTGGTGATCGGCGGAGGAAATATTTTTAGAGGCGTCGCTGGCGGCTCGGTCGGCATGGACAGGGCTACCGCCGATTACATGGGGATGTTGGCCACGGTGATGAATGCCCTGGCGCTTGGTGACACCATGAACAAGGCAGGGCTGATCGCGCGAGTGATGTCCGCTATCGCAATTGAGCAAGTGGTAGAGCCGTATGTCCGGCCCAAAGCCCTTCAGTATTTGGAAGAGGGCAAAGTGGTTATTTTCGCCGCAGGCACGGGAAATCCATTCTTCACGACCGACACGGCCGCTGCGTTGCGCGGTGCCGAAATAGGCGCTCAAATCGTGCTGAAGGCCACCAAGGTGGATGGTGTCTACAGTGAAGACCCCAAAACGAACCCGGCTGCGACCAAATACTCCAAGTTGACTTTTGACGAGGCAATTTCCAAAAACCTCGGCATCATGGACGCAGCCGCGTTTGCCCTTTGCCGGGATCAGAAGTTGCCGATCAAGGTGTTTTCAATCTTCAAGCATGGTGCCCTGAAGCGGGTGGTCATGGGCGAAGATGAAGGAACCTTGGTTTATGCATGACTTATGCCTGACAATGGTGCAGGGGCGATAGAACAGTTGGCGTCGATGTTGGTTTGAGGAGAATACAAAAGTGATTGACGAAATTCGCAACGCGGTCGAGGCCAAAATGGACTTGTCAATCGCGGCGTTCAAGACAAACCTCACCAAAATACGCACTGGAAGGGCGAATCCAGCGTTGCTTGATACGGTGCAGGTCGACTATTACGGGTCACTTTTGCCCATCAGCCAAGTGGCCAATGTGTCACTGCTTGACTCCCGAACGATCAGCATTCAACCTTGGGAAAAAGGCATGGGTGCAAAAATTGAAAAAGCGATTCGCGAGAGCGATTTGGGACTCAATCCGGCATCCATGGGTGACTTGATCCGTGTTCCGATGCCGGCCATGACGGAAGAGCGTCGCAAGGAACTCACCAAGCTAGTGCGCAACGAAGGTGAAAATGCAAAAATTGCAGTGCGCAATTTGCGCCGTGATGCTAACGACTCCGTCAAAAGATCTGTGAAGGAAAAATTGGCGTCTGAGGACGATCAAAAACGTTCTGAGAGCGACATACAAAAAGTCACGGATCGTCACATCTTAGCGATTGATCAGCTTGTTGCGTCCAAAGAACAAGACATCATGGCCGTCTAACGGTCATTCGAGCATTCCACTTGATGCCAGTTGGACCATGGGCTCTGCCGAAGTGAAAGACGTCCCACATCACATTGCTATTGTGATGGACGGAAATGGGCGCTGGGCTTCGCGCCGCTTTCTGCCCAGAATCGCTGGGCACAAACAAGGGGTCGATTCACTCAAGCGCTGCGTGAAGGCTTGCGCTGCGCGTGGCGTCAATGTGCTGACTGTTTTCGCGTTTTCATCAGAAAACTGGGAGCGCCCCGTCGAAGAAGTGTCTGGTCTGATGGACTTGCTGGTGATGGCAATTTCACGGGAAGTCCCGCAACTTAAGCTCGATGGCGTCAGGCTGCATTTTGTGGGTGAGCGTGTTGGTTTGTCTGACAAAGTTAAAGCTGGACTGTTGCATGCGGAGTCGGAGACGCGTTTCAATTCGCGTTTGATTTTGAATGTTTGCTTTAACTATGGGGGCCGTTGGGACATCGTTCAAGCGGCCAATAAAATGGTGTTGGCAGGCATTGAGATCAACGAAATGGGTCTCGCCAACCACATGGCTTTGTCCCACGTGCCCGATCCTGATTTACTGATTCGAACGGGGGACGAACATCGAATCAGTAATTTCTTGCTGTGGCAATTGGCTTATTCGGAGCTGCATTTCAGCAACAAATTGTGGCCAGAATTTGATGAGCATGCGCTTGATTTGGCCATCGCTGATTATTCGCGGCGGGAGCGCCGGTTTGGCAAAACCTCCTCTCAGCTCGCAGGTTCGATTGAAAAAAGCTCGCGTGTCGCCTGAGTCTTTCGCACGATGCTAAAGCAACGAGTCATCACAGCAATCATTTTGTTGCTGGTTTTACTACCAGCGCTGTTTCATCCGTCGCCTCTCGTGTTTTGCGGCATCGCCGCGGTCATGATTGCGGCAGCTGCATGGGAGTGGGCTCGGCTGAACGGGTACCACGGATTGACCGCCTATTTGTCTGGTTTGGCTTGTCTTGCTCTAAGCGGTGCAGCGTGGTGGTCAGGCATGTTGGCCAGGCCATTTCCGTTGCCAGCAATCTGGTCAGTGTTTGGCGCATTTTGGGTCTTTGCTGCGGCTTGGCTGCTCAAGAACGGTGTGCCTCAATGGGCAAAGATCAATCCGGTGCTTCGCCTACTCGTGGGAATTGGATCCTTGTCATTAGCGTGGCTGGCGGTTGCCCAGGCGCGTGTGGTCGGTGTCAATTTTTTGCTTTCAGTTTTTGTACTGGTCTGGGTCGCAGACATCTTTGCCTATTTCGCGGGGCGGGCTTTCGGTGGGCGCGTGGTCAAACAAAAGCTCGCGCCATCAATCAGCCCTGGCAAAAGTTGGGAAGGAGTTTGGGGCGGGATGGCGGGGGTCCTCATTCTGGCTTTTTGTTGGCTTTGGGCTGACCAAGCCTACGGTGCCAGCGTGCCCAGCCTTTACAGCCATTTGTTTGACAAGTCTTGGTGGGTTTTGTTGTCGGCCGTGTTGTTTCTGTCCGCGATGAGCGTGGCCGGTGACCTGGTCGAATCTCTTGTGAAGCGCAGTGCGGGCGCCAAAGACAGCAGTGGTCTGTTGCCTGGTCATGGTGGTGTGCTTGATCGAATAGACGCGCTCTTACCCACCGTCCCTTTGGCCATGATGCTCTATCAAATCTGAGCCAATTTATGGATTCTCGAATCAGCCACATTACAGTTCTCGGGTCAACCGGGTCCGTTGGGGTGAATACGCTGGATGTCATTGCGCGGCATCCAGACAGATTCAAGGTGTTTGCCTTGACCGCGTCAACCCGCGTGGACGAAATGCTTCAACAATGCATCGCCTTTCAACCGACTTTCGCTGTGATGGCAAGTGAGCCGCATGGTCGTTTGCTTGAAGGAAAATGCAAAGATTTGGGGCTGGAGACGCGGGTACTTTGGGGCGCTAATGAACTTGAATTCGTCACCAATCATGAGCAGGTCGATGTCGTTATGGCCGCCATTGTGGGTGCGGCAGGGCTTGCAGCTTGTTTGGGAGCTGCCCAGGCTGGCAAACGCTTGTTGCTGGCAAACAAGGAGGCACTTGTGGTGGGTGGCAAGGTCTTCATGCAAGCTGTCCAGAAGGGCGGAGCCGTTTTGTTGCCGATTGACAGTGAGCACTCGGCAATTTTTCAATCTTTGCCCGATGACGCGTCCACTTGGGCTGATCGGGTCGACAAAATTATTTTGACTGCGTCTGGCGGGCCATTTCGCACGCGAGCCCCTTCATCATTGCGTGATGTGACGCCCCAGCAGGCTTGCGCTCACCCCAATTGGGTCATGGGCAAGAAGATTTCGGTAGACTCCGCCACAATGATGAACAAAGCCTTGGAAGTGGTCGAAGCGCATTTCCTTTTTGGTGTTTCGCCAAATCAGTTGGAGGTCGTGATTCACCCGCAAAGCGTGATTCACTCGATGGTGCAGTACAAGGACAATTCGGTGGTAGCCCAGTTGGGTACGCCCGACATGCGTGGGCCCATTGCCTATGGGCTAGCGTGGCCAGACCGGGTTGAATGTGGTACTTTGCCTATCGACTTTGCAAATCTGGGTAACCTGACGTTTGAGGGGCTAAATAGCAATGATCACGCAGCCAGGTTTCCTGGGCTCAATCTTGCCTGGTCGGCCTTGAGAGGCCCCGAAGGGACTACTGCAATTTTGAACGCTGCCAACGAAATGGCGGTTGCCGCGTTTCTGGACGAGCAACTTCGCTTCGATCAAATTTACCATGTGATTGTGAATACGCTGGAGTCAGTTTCTTCGGCGGCGCCCCAGAGCTTGGAAGACCTTCTGGCGCTGGACTCGGAGTCACGTGCTGTAGCGGCTCAGGCTATTTCTCGAATGGCTTGTTGAGCCTCTAGCAGGTAACTTTATGTTGACTGTTGTTGCATTCGTTCTGGCGCTGGGTTTGTTGGTTGCCATTCATGAATATGGTCATTACCGTGTGGCAGTCTCCTGCGGCGTGAAGGTTCTTAAATTTTCAGTCGGATTTGGCGCGACACTTTTTAAATGGACACCCAAAGGGTCGTCTACCGAATTCGTTTTAGCCGCTTTTCCCTTGGGCGGTTACGTCAAAATGCTGGATGAGCGCGAAGCGCCTGTCTCGCCACATGAACGGCATTTGGCCTTCAACACGCAGCCTTTGCGTTCCCGAGTTGCCATTGTGGCGGCGGGTCCAGTGGCCAACCTTCTTTTGGCGATTTTGCTTTATGCCATCGTAAGTTGGTCGGGGGTCGATCAGCCGAAAGCAATTTTAGCCAGCCCGATTTCAGATTCAGTAGCGCAAAAGGCGGGCTTGGTAGGTGGCGAGCATGTGCAGGCCGCCGGATTTTCAGGTGAAGCTTTAGCGCCTGTGATTTCGTTTGAAGACTTGCGTTGGCTTTTGACCCGTGGCGCACTGGAAGGCCGCGATGTCACGATCGAAGTCAGTTCCAAACCGAAAGGCGAAGGTCGTACGGTGCAGTTGCGACTCGGCGCTTTGGAGGCGGTGGATGCAGATGCCCAATTGTTTCGAAGAATTGGCATCGTTAGCCCCTTGATGCGCCCTGTGATTGGTGAGGTTGCCGCTGACAGTGCGGCGTTCAAGGCGGGGCTGCGCATGGGCGACGTGGTCGTGACTTTGGGCGAGGCCTCGGTTGTTGACGCTCAGCAACTTCGTGAGTTGATTCGAAACTCGGTTGAGAACGGACGCGCGGTTCCGACCACCTGGACCATTGACCGAGGCGATTCAAGGCTCAAGTTGCAGGTGCTGGCGGACGTCAAGCAAGAGGGTAACGCCAGTGTTGGACGGCTTGGTGCCTACCTGGGTGCTCCGCCCGAGATGCTGAATGTCCGGTTTGGTGTTTGGGATGGGCTTTGGAACGGTGTCTTGCGCACCTGGCAAATGTCTTCGTTGACCGTTCAAATGATGGGCAAGATGGTGACGGGGCAGGCTTCGCTTAAAAATTTGAGTGGGCCGCTCACCATTGCTGATTACGCCGGGAAGTCAGCGAGCCTGGGCCTCACGCAATACCTGATTTTTCTGGCGATCATCAGTGTCAGTTTGGGGGTTCTCAACCTGCTGCCATTGCCAGTTCTGGACGGAGGGCACCTGATGTATTATCTTTGGGAGTGGGTGACTGGTAAGCCTGTCACAGAGGCTTGGATGGAGCGTCTTCAGCGGGGTGGCGTTGCGATTCTGATGGTCATGATGTCCATTGCATTTTTCAATGATATTTGCCGACTCCTGAGTTGACAGCCCAGCTCTACCAATTTTTCTCCGTCAATTACAGTTTAAAAGATGAAATTCAATTGCTTTCGATTGCGCGCCTTGGCTCAGGCGCTGGCACTGTTGGTCACTTCACATGCTGCGTGGGCGGTCGATCCTTTCAGCGTGCGAGACATACGCGTTGAGGGGTTGCAACGGGTTGAAGCGGGCACTGTGTTTGCTTCATTGCCCGTGCGAGTTGGAGACACTTACAACGACGAAAAAGGCGCGTCCGCGATTCGGGCTCTATTCGCGTTGGGTTTGTTCAAGGATGTGCGCCTTGAAGTCAATGGTGACGTGCTGGTCGTGATCGTTGAAGAGCGCCCCACCGTGGCTGACGTTGATTTTGTGGGGGCCAAAGAATTCGACAAAGACATATTGAAGAAGGCGCTGCGCGATGTGGGTCTTGCGGATGGTCGCGCGTTTGACAAGGCTTTGGTGGATCGTGCTGAGCAGGAGCTCAAGCGCCAATACATCAATCGCAGCCTTTATGGGTCAGAGGTTGTCACCACGGTCACTCCAATTGAGCGCAACCGGGTGAACTTGGTGTTCACCGTGACAGAGGGCGAACCCGCCAAGATCAATGAGATCAGAATCGTTGGCAACAAGGCCTTTTCTGAATCAACCTTGAGAAACCTTTTTGATTTGGACACGCCAGGCTGGTTGAGTTGGTACACCAAGGCAGATCGGTACTCCCGCGCCAAGCTCAACGCCGATATTGAGTCCTTGCGCTCGTATTATTTAACGCGTGGTTTTCTGGAGTTCACGGTTGAATCCACCCAGGTCGCAATTTCGCCGAACAAAAAGGAAATCGGCATCACGATCAATGTCGTCGAAGGCGAGCGCTTTGTCGTCTCCAGTGTGAAGTTGCAGGGCAATTACCTTGGTAAGGATGACGAGTTCAAGTCTTTGGTCACGATCAAGGCCGGAGAAGCATACAACGCTGACTCGGTGGCGCAAACCACTCGCGCATTCAGTGACTATTACGGTAACTTCGGATTCGCGTTTGCGAGGGTTGAGGCCCGTCCAGAAATTGACCGAGTCAATAACCGGGTGGTCTTGGTGATCAACGGCGAACCCGCTCGAAGAGCCTATGTCCGGCAAATCAGTGTTGCGGGCAACAGTCGCACCCGCGATGAAGTGATTCGCAGGGAATTCCGGCAATTTGAGGCATCTTGGTACGATGCTGATAAAATCAAAATTTCCCGCGATCGGGTGGATCGGCTTGGATACTTCAAGGAAGTCTCGGTAGATACACGCGAAGTCCCCGGCACGCCGGATCAAATTGATTTGGTCATCTCCGTGGTTGAAAAACCCACAGGCAGTTTAAGTCTGGGCGCTGGTTTTTCGAGCTCTGATGGACTTGGACTTGCGTTCAGTGTTAAGCAGGACAATGCTTTTGGCTCTGGCAATTCGCTGGGGATTCAGGTCAATACCAGCCGAATCAATCGCGTGGTTGTGATTGGCACAACGGACCCCTATTTCACGACCGATGGAGTTTCACGAACGCTAGATGTTTATTATCGGACTGCCAGCCCTTACCAAGACCAAAGCTATTACCAACTGATCACCTCCGGTGCCAGTATTCGATTTGGGGTTCCTTTTTCTGAATCGGACACGGTCTTCTTCGGGTTGGGCGTTGAGCGCACAGAAATTGTCCCCGGAACCAGCCTTCCCAATTCGTATTTGAACTATGCCGAGCAGTTTGGCTACACCAGTACTGCGGTGCCGCTCACGATAGGCTGGGCGCGAGACCGTCGCGACAGCGCCTTGGCTCCCAATTCGGGCATCTTTCAAAGAGCGACTGGGGAATGGGGAATCGCGGGCGATGCCCGCTATGTGAGGGCCACTTACCAGTATCAGCAGTATTACCCTTTCACCAAGCAGTTGACTGGGGCGATCAATGCGGAAATTGCGCTGGGCCAGACCGTGGGTGACCGACCTTACCCTTTGTTTAAAAACTTCTTCGGCGGCGGCTTGGGTTCGGTTCGGGGCTTTGAGCAAGGCAGTTTGGGGCCACGCGACCCCGTTACCGGGGTGAATTTAGGGGGCTCTAAAAAGGTCAACATCAATTCAGAGCTTTTGGTGCCATTCCCAGGCGCTGGCAATGACCGCACTTTGCGCCTGTATGGGTTTGTTGACGTCGGTAACGTCTATGGCCCCGGCGAAAACATCACTTTTGACGATTTGAGAGCTTCTTACGGCATTGGTGTCAGTTGGATTTCGCCCGTTGGGCCTCTGCGCTTGGCTGTCGCCAAACCGTTCAGGTCCCTAGAGGGGGATAGAATCCAGAGTCTGCAATTTCAGATTGGAACCTCCTTTTAATGACGATCATGCCCCGCAACCACATAGTCGGTGTTCTGTTGGTGTCTTCGGCGATGTTTTCTGTCGCCCAAGCGCAGGAGTTCCGCATTGGTTTTGTGAACACCGATCGCATCTTCAAAGAAGCCAGCAGCGCCAAAGCGGCTCAAGTGAAACTTGAGCAAGAGTTTGCCAAGCGCGAGAAAGAGCTTCAAGAACTGGGCGTCAATTTGAAATCGTCTGCGGATCGCCTTGAGCGTGAGGCGCCGACTCTGTCCGAAGGCCAGCGTGCGACGCGTCAAAAGCAGTTGGTCGATATGGATCGAGACTTTCAACGCAAGCGCCGCGAGTTTCAGGAAGATTTGAATTCACGGAAAAATGAGGAGCTTCAGCAAGTGCTGGAGCGGGCAAACAAGGTTGTCAAAACCGTTGCTGAAGCGGAAAAATACGATTTGGTGCTGCAAGAGGCGGTCTACGTCAACCCCAAACACGACATCACTGACAAGGTGATTCGGGCACTGAATGCGGGATCGCCAAAGTAGTCGGTAACCTGTAATTGAAGCGTGTCGCTTTCACTCGGTACCATTGTTGATGCCCTAGGCGGTACGCTGGTTGGAAATCGTGATGTGCAAATTCAAGGCTTGGCCCCGCTTGAAGCAGCTTCTAGCCAAGAGCTAAGTTTTCTTAGCCACTCCAAATACAAATCTCTCTTGCCCGGGTCGTCGGCGGCCTGCTTGATCGTAAGCCCTGACATGCAAGCGCTTGCACAGGCGAGAGGTGCGTATATTCTGGCTGAACAACCGTATGTTTACTTTGCCCGCCTGACCCAGCTTTGGCGGGCGCGGCATCAACCGGTCAATTTGGTCAAAATTCACCCTTCGGCGGTTATTGATGCAAAGGCCACAGTCCACCCTGATGCGTCGATTGGCGCACTTTGTGTGGTTGAAGCAGGGGCTCACGTTGGGGCCTTCACCGTCCTCAAGTCGCGGGTGACTTTGGGCGAGAACTGCCGGGTTGGTGAGCGCTGTATCTTGCATTCAGGCGTGGTGATTGGTGCTGATGGGTTTGGGTTTGCGTCACATGAAGGTGCTTGGGAGAAAATCGAACAACTGGGTGCTGTGCAAATTGGCAACGACGTTGAAATAGGAGCCAATACCTGCATTGACCGGGGTGCTCTGCAAGACACCGTGATTGAAGACGGTGTCAAGCTGGACAACTTGATTCAAATTGGGCACAACGTGCGCATTGGCAAACACACGGCGCTGGCCGGTTGCGTTGGGGTGGCGGGCAGCGCATCCATCGGCGCGCATTGCACGGTGGGGGGTGGCGCTGTCGTATTGGGTCACCTTGAAATTGCCGACCACGTTAATATTTCGGCTGCGTCTGTGGTGACCCGGTCGATTCTGAAGCCTGGCACTTACACTGGTATTTATCCCATTTCAGACAACTTGGCTTGGGAAAAAAACGCGGCCACACTGAAGCAGTTGCATGCCCTGCGCGAGCGCATCAGAGACCTCGAGCGTTTACTGGCAAAGACTTGACAATGAAATGACAAAACCATGATGGACATTCACCAGATTTTGAAACAACTGCCTCACCGTTACCCTTTTTTGCTGGTAGACCGGGTGCTAGAGCTGGAAAAGGGCAAGCGCATCAAAGCCCTGAAAAATGTCACAGTCAATGAGCCGTTCTTTCAGGGTCATTTTCCAAAACGCCCCGTGATGCCAGGCGTTTTGATGCTGGAGGCGCTGGCCCAGGCGGCGGCACTTTTGGCGTTTGACGCTTTGGACACGTCGCCCAGTGACGAAATGGTTTATTACTTTGCTGGCATCGACGGTGCCAGGTTTAAGCGGCCGGTTGAACCGGGCGATCAACTGATTCTTGAGGTTGAGTTGGTGCGCATGAAAGTTGGCATCTTCAAATTCAATTCACGCGCCACCGTGGCTGGTGAATTGGCGGTTGAGGCTGAATTGACTTGTGCCATGCGCAAGATCACTTGACCCCGGCCCTGTTGCAACCCAACGCCAAAACGGCCTTCGCGGCGTTTTTTCAGTCCTTTTTTCTGGCAGATTGACCTTTGACCACGATTCACCCAACCGCCTTGGTTGATCCCTCTGCACAGCTTGACAGTTCCGTGACCGTCGGGGCCTACACCTTGATTGGTCCACAGGTCAAAGTGGCCGAGGGCACTTCCATCGGGTCGCATTGCGTCATTGAAGGGCACACCACAATTGGCCGCAATAACCGGATTTTCCAGTTCGTGTCACTGGGCTCAATTAACCAGGACTTGAAATATGCAGGGGAGCCCTGCGAGCTTGTCATTGGTGACCGAAACACCATTCGCGAATACAGCACGTACCACATCGGCACGGTGCAGGGTGGTGGCATCACGCGGCTTGGCGACGACAACTGGATGATGGCCTACACCCACCTGGCCCACGATTGTCAGGTAGGCAATCACACCATATTTGCCAACAATGCGCAGATCGCCGGCCATGTGGTGGTGGGCGACTGGGCAATTCTTGGGGCCTACACCTGCGTCCACCAATTCGTGCGAATTGGTGCGCACGGCATGACAGCCATGGGCACGGTGTTGTTGGCCGACCAGCCGCCGTTTGTGATGAGCAGCGGTAACCCGGCGACCGCTCGCTCGATGAACACCGAAGGCTTGCGCCGCCGCGGTTTTGCGACCGAGCGCATTGCCAAGGTGAAGGCCATGCACAAAGCGCTTTACCGCGATGACTTGACGCTGGTTCAGGCTCAAAGCCGAATTGCCGAGCTGGCCGTTGAAGAGCCCTTGGCGGGTCCCGATGTCGAGATGATGCTGTCCTTTCTCGCGCAGACCACACCGCAGCGCGGCATTGTGCGGTAATTCGGCGTGTCAGGTGTCAAGCTGACCTCAGGGCCGCAGATCGCCATGGTCGCGGGCGAAGCCTCGGGCGACCTTTTGGCTGCGCAGTTGATCAAAAACATGACCCCCGTTTGGCCTCAAATGGCCGTGCAAGGTATTGGTGGCCCTCACATGGCGCAGGCAGGACTCGAGGCCTGGTGGCCCAGCGAGAAACTGGCTGTGCGCGGCTATGTGGAAGTGTTGCGCCATTACAAAGAAATCGTAGGTATCCGCAAGAGCCTGAAGCACCGACTGCTGGCAAACCCACCCGACCTTTTCATTGGTGTTGATGCGCCAGATTTCAATTTGGATCTGGAGCGCGACCTGAAATTGAGCGGCATCAAAACTTTGCATTTCATTTGTCCCTCGGTGTGGGCTTGGCGGCCTGAGCGAATCGAGAAAATTCGGCAAAGCGTGAACCATGTTCTGTGCATTTTTCCGTTTGAGGTCGAATTGCTCGCGCAGCATTCGATTGCTGCCACCTACGTGGGGCACCCTTTGGCCAGCATGATCCCCCTGCACCCCGATAAAAGCGCCGCGCGGGTGGCTTTGGGGCTTGCGGCTGACGACTTCGTTTTGGCCGTTCTGCCAGGCAGCCGCTTGTCGGAGATCGACTACCTCGCCCATCGGTTTTTTCAGGCTGCAGCCTTGGTTAAGCGTGCTCGAGGGGGCGCCAAAATTGTGGTTCCAGCCATTCCAGCACTGTTTGACACGATTGTGCATGCGGCCCACAAGGCGGGCGTTGCACAAGACGTGCAAATACTTCGCGGGCAGTCGCATCAGGCTTTGGCAGCCTGCGATGTCACCCTGATCGCCAGCGGCACGGCGACATTGGAGGCTGCCTTGTTCAAGCGCCCCATGGTGATTGCCTACAACATGAACTGGATTTCATGGCAAATCATGCAACGCAAAAAACTGCAACCCTGGGTCGGCCTGCCCAACATTTTGTGTCGCGAGTTTGTGGTCCCTGAATTCCTTCAAGACCAGGCCACGCCCGCCGCCCTGGCAGCAGCGGTTTTGCAATGGGCCGAGTCACCTGCGAAAATAGCTGCACTGCAAACCCGATTCACCGCACTGCACTCAGAATTGCACCGCGACACAGCCAAACTCGCCACCCATGCCATCCAAGACATCCTCAAAGCTTAAGCAAATTGCCCTGCGATGGGACGCCGTTGGCTTGGTGGCGGGCGTTGACGAGGCGGGCCGTGGCCCTTTGGCAGGCCCGGTTTTTGCTGCGGCCGTCATTTTGGACGCCCGCAACCCAATCAAGGGCCTGGCAGATTCCAAAACCCTGACCGCGTTGCGCCGCGAAAAGCTCTTCGATGAAATTCGCGCCAAAGCTTTGTGCTTTTCCATTGCGCAAGCCAGCGTTCTGGAAATCGATCAATTGAATATTTTGCAAGCCACCTTGCTTGCCATGCGCCGGGCAGTAGAAGGCCTGCGGTTGCGCCCCGTCAAGGTGTTGGTCGATGGCAACCGTTTGCCCGTGCTTGATGTGCTGGCCGAGGCCATCGTGCAGGGCGATGCCCTGGTGCCAGCCATTTCAGCGGCCTCCATCCTGGCCAAAGTTCAGCGAGACGCCTGGTGCGCCGAGTTGGACCTGGAGTTTCCGCTTTATGGATTTGCAAAACACAAGGGCTACCCAACGCCGCAGCATTTGGCATCTTTGCGCGAGCACGGCGCTTGCGCGCAGCACAGAAAATCGTTCAAACCGGTGGCTGATACGTTGGGCCCGGCAGCAAAAACGCATTAACTGAGGGCATCTGCGCAGCCCCGAAGGTCGTGCAGAAACCAAAGGCAGTGCCACCCCTGACATCATTCAAGCACGCTTCACCTCGGCCTTTTATGCAATCTTCAATCCAGCCCACTTTTGTCACCTCGCGAGACAACCCGTTGATGAAGGATTTGCGCAAATTGGCGTCAGACGCCACCGCTTACCGCAAGCAAGGCCGTGTCTGGTTGGAGGGCGATCACCTTTGTCGCGCCGCACTGGTTCGTGGGCTTCAGCCCATCATGGCCGTGTTCGCGCAATCCACATGGCCAATGGCGGCTGGGCAATTGGCGCTGGGCGCAACCCCCGTGGTGGTGGTCGCCGACAAGGTTTTCAATGAAATCAGCGGCCTGGAATCCCCCGCGCCCATGGGCTTTGTGTTGGCTTTGCCGCAGCTACCCAGCCTTGTGCCTCAGGCGCACTCCGTCATTCTGGATCGTGTGCAAGACGCAGGCAATGTCGGCTCAATCTTGCGCAGTGCGGCGGCTTTTGGGTTCAGCCAGGTGCTGGCCCTCAAGGGAACGGCGGCGCTTTGGTCGCCCAAAGTCTTGCGCTCTGGCATGGGCGCGCATTTTGGCCTGAATTTGATTGAGAGCCTTGATTTGTCAGCCCTCAGCGCACTGACCAGCCCGCTGGTGGTGACAAGTTCCCATACGGGCACCCTGCTGGAAGATCAGGTTTTACCCAAGCCCTGCGCGTGGGTCATGGGCCATGAAGGGCAGGGTGTTTGTGCCGAATTATTGGCCTGCGCGGCCATTAGCGTGCGCATTGGCCAGCCGGGCGGCGAAGAATCGCTGAACGTCGCGGCTGCAGCTGCAATTTGCCTGCATGCCAGTGCTGTCGGCCGAAGATAAGTTCAGATTCACGTTTGATCGCTGCACTTGCGGCGGATCAGTCCGGATGGGTCGTTTCAGCGGCTTTGATTGCGTGAGTTGATTGCATTTAATTGCTATTATTTATATAGCAAACTATTGAATATACTCGAGAGCTTGAGGCCTATTTTGTTCGTGTTTTCGTAATTTTGGCGATTTTTGACCAAATTTACCACAATTGTGGTAAATTCGACCGTTTTTTAATCTCCTCCTGTTTTTTGACTCGGGCAGCGCAGTCTCGCCCAAGAGGCTCACGCTATAATCAGGGGCTGATCCAAACACATCGCCCCCAAGCGAAGCACAAGCTAAAACCCACCAACAACAGTACCCAAGTTAACGGCAGTTGGCATGCCAACCGTCACAGCTTGTGTCCGCTCGGGGCCTACCGTCACCATTCGGAGAACCCAGTGCTTTTGTCTCTCAAGGGATCCTCCCCACCTGCCATTTTGGCGCTCGCAGACGGCAGCGTCTTTGTCGGCAACTCTATCGGAGCAGCGGGCTCCACCATCGGTGAAGTCGTTTTCAACACCTCCATGACGGGCTATCAGGAAATCCTGACGGACCCCAGCTATTGCCAACAACTCGTCACACTGACCTACCCGCATGTCGGCAACTACGGGGTCAACCCGCAAGATGTCGAGTCGCGCAAGGTTTTTGCAGCAGGGTTGGTCATTCGGGATTTGCCTCTTTTTGCATCCAACTTTCGCCAAACCCAGAGCCTGGGCGACTACTTGGCCGCCCAAGGATGCGTAGCCATTGCCAACATCGACACCCGAAAGCTGACCCGCCATTTGCGCACCCTGGGTGCTCAAAACGGCTGTATTCTGGCCTTGGCAGCGGGCGAAACGGTCAACCAAGCCGTCATCGGCCAAGCCATTGCAAACGCCAAAGCGGCGCCGTCGATGGCCGGGTTAGATTTGGCAAAAGTCGTCAGCACCCAGGCCGCCTACGATTGGACCGAGTCTGAATGGCAGCTGGCCCACGCTCACCTGGGTGGCAAAGCGGGCTATGGCGTTCAAACCAAACCCAAGTTTCATGTGGTTGCCTATGACTTTGGCGTCAAGTTCAACATTTTGCGCATGTTGAGCGAACGAAGCTGCCGGGTCACCGTGGTGCCCTCCCAAACCACGGCGGCTGAAGTTTTGCGGCTGAAGCCGGACGGCATCTTTTTGTCCAACGGCCCGGGCGACCCAGAGCCCTGCGACTACGCGATTGCCGCCACCGCCGAGTTGATAGAAACCGGCATTCCGACGTTTGGCATTTGCCTGGGCCACCAGATCATGGCCTTGGCCAGCGGAGCCAAAACTTTCAAAATGAAGTTTGGCCACCATGGTGCCAATCACCCGGTGAAAGACCTCACCCACTACGACCAGTTTGGGGGCCGTGTCAGTATCACCAGCCAAAACCACGGCTTCGCGGTCGATGAAAGAACGCTGCCAGCCAACCTTCGCGCTACCCATATCAGCCTGTTTGACAACACGCTGCAAGGTCTGGCCCGCACGGACAAACCTGCGTTTTGCTTTCAGGGCCACCCTGAAGCGTCGCCTGGGCCGCATGACATCAGCTACCTGTTTGACCGGTTCATCGGGCTGATGGTCAAAGTGTCCGAAAAAAAATAAAACAAACTCAAAATGCCAAAACGCACTGACCTCAAATCCATTCTCATCATCGGCGCAGGGCCGATCATCATTGGCCAGGCCTGCGAGTTCGATTACTCGGGCGTGCAGGCCTGCAAAGCGCTGCGCGAAGAGGGTTACAAGGTCATTTTGATCAACAGCAACCCCGCCACCATCATGACGGACCCGGCCACGGCAGACGTGACGTACATAGAGCCCATCACCTGGCAAACGGTTGAAAAAATCATTGCCAAAGAAAAGCCCGACGCGATTTTGCCCACCATGGGTGGCCAAACGGCCCTGAACTGCGCCTTGGACTTGTGGCACAACGGCGTGCTTGAAAAGTACAAAGGCGCCGCGACGGGCAAGGCCATTGAGCTGATCGGCGCGTCGCCCCAGGCGATTGACAAGGCCGAAGACCGCTTGAAGTTCAAAGACGCCATGACCCACATTGGCCTGGGTTCTGCGCGTTCAGGCATTGCACACAGCATGGACGAAGCTTGGGTGGTGCAAAAAACGCTGGGTTTCCCCACTGTCATTCGCCCCAGCTTCACCTTGGGCGGTACAGGGGGTGGCATCGCGTACAACTCCGAGGAGTTTGAGACGATCTGCAAACGCGGTTTGGAAGCGTCGCCCACCAATGAGCTGCTGATTGAAGAGTCTCTTTTGGGCTGGAAAGAGTACGAAATGGAAGTGGTACGCGACAAGGCAGACAACTGCATCATCGTTTGCTCCATCGAAAACCTCGACCCCATGGGCGTGCACACGGGCGATTCGATCACAGTGGCCCCGGCGCAAACCTTGACTGACAAGGAATACCAAATTTTGCGCAATGCATCGCTCGCCGTGCTGCGCGAGATTGGCGTGGACACGGGCGGCTCCAACGTGCAGTTCGCCATCAACCCGGACGATGGACGCATGGTGGTGATCGAGATGAACCCGCGGGTTTCTCGCTCATCCGCCTTGGCGTCCAAAGCCACTGGCTTCCCTATTGCCAAAGTCGCCGCCAAACTGGCGTGTGGCTACACCCTGGACGAGCTGCGCAACGAAATCACGGGCGGTGCCACGCCGGCCAGTTTTGAGCCCAGCATTGACTACGTTGTCACCAAAATCCCGCGCTTTGCGTTTGAAAAATTCCCCACCGCTGACTCGCGTTTAACCACGCAGATGAAATCGGTGGGTGAGGTGATGGCGATGGGTCGCACCTTCCAGGAGTCCTTCCAAAAAGCCTTGCGCGGCCTGGAAGTGGGCGTGGACGGCATGAACGAGAAAACTCAGGATCGCGAAGTGCTTGAAAAAGAGCTGGGCGCACCGGGCCCAGAGCGCATTTGGTATGTCGGCGACGCGTTTGCGCAGGGCATGAGCGTGGAAGAGGTGTTTGCCTTGACCAAAATTGACCGCTGGTTTTTGGTGCAGATTGAGCAGATCGTCAAGATCGAGCTGGAGCTTGAAACAAAATCGCTTGACGACATGGATGAATCGACGCTGCGTGCCTTGAAGCAAAAGGGTTTCTCAGACCGTCGCCTGGCGCGCCAGCTTAAAACTACCGACACCGCCATTCGTGAAAAGCGCCGCGCCTTGGGTGTTCGCCCTGTTTACAAACGCGTTGACACCTGCGCCGCTGAGTTTTCAACCAATACCGCCTACATGTACTCGACTTACGAGTCCCAGAACCCGTTTGACTCGGCGGCCGAATGTGAAGCCGCACCCACCAGCAACAAAAAAATCATGGTGCTGGGCGGTGGGCCCAACCGAATCGGTCAGGGCATTGAATTCGATTACTGCTGCGTGCACGCGGCCTTGGCCATGCGCGAAGACGGGTACGAGACCATCATGGTCAACTGCAATCCTGAAACGGTTTCCACCGACTACGACACCTCAGATCGCCTTTATTTTGAACCCCTGACGCTTGAAGACGTACTGGAAATCGTAGACAAAGAAAAACCGCTGGGCGTGATTGTTCAGTACGGCGGGCAAACGCCCTTGAAGCTGGCGCTGGACCTGGAGGCCAACGGCGTGCCCATTATCGGCACCAGCCCCGACATGATTGACGCCGCCGAAGACCGGGAGCGGTTTCAAAAACTACTGCACCAGTTGGGCCTTCGCCAACCGCCCAACGCCACAGCCCGCACTGAACCCGAGGCGCTTGAAAAAGCCGCTGCACTGGGCTATCCCCTTGTGGTTCGCCCCAGTTACGTGCTGGGTGGCCGTGCCATGGAGATCGTGCATGAGCAGCGCGACCTGGAGCGCTACATGCGCGAGGCGGTCAAGGTGTCGCACGACTCGCCCGTGCTGCTGGACCGCTTTTTGAACGACGCGATTGAGTGTGATGTTGATGCCCTGTGTGACGGCCAGCGGGTTTTTATTGGCGGCGTGATGGAGCACATCGAGCAAGCAGGCGTGCACAGCGGCGACTCAGCCTGCTCGCTGCCGCCGTATTCGCTGTCCAAAGAGACCGTCGCGGAGCTTAAAGTTCAAACTGCGGCGATGGCGAAAGGCTTGAACGTTGTGGGCCTGATGAACGTTCAATTCGCGATTCAAAGCGTCGATGGGAAGGACGTGATTTACGTGCTGGAAGTCAACCCCCGCGCGTCACGCACCGTGCCCTTCGTCAGCAAAGCCACCGGCATTCAATTGGCCAAGGTGGCGGCGCGATGCATGGCCGGCCAGTCGCTCGATTCGCAGGGCATCATGGATGAAGTGAACCCACCGTATTTCAGCGTGAAAGAGGCGGTCTTCCCGTTTGTGAAATTTCCTGGCGTGGACACCATTCTCGGGCCGGAGATGAAATCAACAGGCGAAGTCATGGGTGTTGGGAAAACCTTTGGTGAGGCGTTCGTAAAATCACAATTGGGGGCGGGCACCAAACTGCCAAAGCCTTTCAAAGCCTCGGGTGAACCGTCTGGAAAGGTTTTCATCTCGGTGAAGCAGAGCGACAAGCCGCGCGCAGTTGAAATTGCCCGCAACCTGTCTGCATTGAAGTTTGAACTGATCGCCACCAAAGGCACCGCCGCCGCCATCAATGCGGCGGGCATCGCCTGTGCGGTGGTCAACAAAGTCGCTGAAGGCCGTCCGCACATTGTGGACATGATCAAGAACAACGAAATTGTCTTGGTCATCACCACTGTTGAAGAGCGTCGAAACGCAATTGCCGACTCCCGGC